>JBBRHI010000057.1:0-10279 GCA_038222995.1 Bacteroidia bacterium
TTAAAATTATGGCGAGGGTCATTAATAAATACTGATGGTCTTCTATATATTGGGTTTTTAGAAAACCGCTTAGCCCGAAACATAAAAAAATAATGCCTATATATACGGCAATAAATATACTATCCAGCAGGGCAGCTAAAATACGATAACCCAGGCCCGCAACTTCATATTCAAGGTCAACATTTTGGGTGGTTGAAATTTTTATAGTATTCATATCGATCGAAATTTAAAAGCTTTTTTAAAGCTTAAACTTGCATACTTTAAATTTAAAAAAATAACCGGATTCAAAACAAATTTGATACATTTAATGTGTAATAAACTAAACGGTGAAGGAAATTACCTTTTTAAAACAAAACGCTTCTAAATGGGAGGAATATGAAACGTCTTTAACGAATAAAGAAGTTGTGCAACCCGCTAAAGTGGCGGATATGTTTGTAGAGTTAACGGATGACCTGTCTTATGCCAAAAGTAATTTCCCTGAAAGTAAAACAGCAGTTTATCTTAATAAATTAACATCACGGGTTCATCAGCTCGTTTATAAAAATAAAAAGGAAAACAACAACCGTATTTTTTTATTCTGGAACCGCGAGCTTCCTTCTTTATTCGGAAAATACCACCGCCTGTTATTGGTTTCCTTTATAATAGGCGTTATAGGAGCCGTTTTAGGATTTGCTTCACAATGGTATGATGATTCTTTTATAAGGATTATTTTAGGGGATGATTATGTGAACCGAACTATTGAACGGATCAAAAAAGGAGACGCCTTAGGTATTTACGGAGAAATGCCGTCTTACGTTATGTATTTTTATATTACTGTCAACAATATTAAAGTTTCTTTTACAATGTTTGCTATGGGCATGCTGTTTTCCGTAGGCACAGGTTTTTTTTTACTATATAATTGTGTGATGCTGGGTTCTTTTTTTGCCATGTTCTATCAGTATAATGTATTGGGAAAAGCGTTAAAAGTAGTATGGATCCACGGTACCTTAGAGATGTCGGCTATTGTGATTGCCGGGTGTGCAGGCTTTATTTTAGGAAATAGTTTTATGTTCCCCGGCACATTCAGCAGGCTCGAATCGTTTAAGCGCGGCGCTAAAGACGGGATTAAAATAATAGTAGGACTTATCCCGGTTTTTATGTGTGCCGGTTTTTTAGAAAGCTTTATTACACGTTATACGGAAATGCCGCTATGGCTTAGTTTACTTATTATTTTTGGTTCTTTAGCTTTTTTGATTTGGTACTTTATTATTTTACCTTTTAAATTAAAACCCGGTAATTATGCAACAACAAAAAATTGAATTCAGGAAAGAACGTGATTTTAGTTCGGTATTGGGAGATTCTATCAAATTTTTGAAACAGAATTTTAAGCCGCTCTTATCAAGTATTATTTTAGTAACAGGCCCCATTATATTATTAACCGGTTTAGCCTACTCATATATGCAAACCGTTGTAATGGCTCAATCTTTTTCAGGGTTAAGTGGATTCGGCATGTTTAATGAAACCTATTTTATATCCTTGGGTTCTGTTTACCTTTTAATGTTTATCAATACCGTTTTATTAAACAGTGTTGTATATAATTACATGTGCCTATATAATGAAAAACCGGCCGGGGAAAAAATTATGGTATCGGAAGTTGCCTCGCGTGTTTGGCAAAGTTTAGGCTTGGTAATGGGGTCTATTCTGGCATTTCTAGTTTTGATCCTTGTACTGATAGCTTTTTTTGTGCTCATTGGTATTGGTGTCGGGATTGGCTCCGGTGGAAATTCATTGGGAGCCGGCGGAGTAATTTTAATAATATTTTTAGTATTTTTTCTTTTTTTCGGCATATTGATTTTAGCCCCTATAATTGCTTATATGGTATCGGCGGGGTTTTATGTAGTAGTAAGAGATAAAAAATTTATTTTTAGAGCATTCGGGACTGTTCGTCGTTATTTATCGGGTAACTTCTGGTGGACCTGGTTAATAATGGTGGTAGCCTTAATAGCATTGAGTATTTTACAGTTGGTGTTTAATTTACCGGCTACTATTATGATGCTTTCACAAACCTTTACCCGCCTGCAGCATATAAAAGACGGCAGTTCCATGGCAACACAGGATACGCCGGTTCTTTTGATCGTTTTTTATACAGTAGGCTTATTCTTAACAACCTGTTCATCTTCCATTATTCATATCGTTTGTGCGTTTAACTTTTTGGGCCAAGAAGAAAAGCATGAAGGAAAAGGATTGCTGTCGCGCATGGACGAGATAAAATAGGACCACTTGCGTTATTTAAAGCTTACATATTTTACGGTTATATGCTTTCTCTTTAGTATTACCGGTTTTGCCGGTAAACCACTGGGAACTGTTAAATACGATTCGGTTATTGTAAAGACATTAAAACCTCCGCGGGCTCTCGAACAGAAAGTTTTTAAGGAAGTGGAGCTGAGTTTTGCCAAGGTAGAAGAAAATAAAGACCCGGGAATTTTTGAGCGGTTTTGGAGTTGGTTATTAAACCTGATTTTCGGGAAAACAGATCATAGCAGCCGCGTTGCTTTAGGGAATGTTTTTATATGGGCTTTTGTTCTCCTTGGTTTGGGCCTGGCTATATGGCTTTTCAGCCGAAGTGAATTCAGTACGTTTTTAAAAGGAAATACGAAAAATGCCGAATTTAATTTTTCTGATCTCGATGAAGATTTTTCAGGCATTGATTTTAATAAAAAAGTAGAACAGGCAAAATCAGAGAACGATTACCGCCTTGCTATTCGTTGGTGGTATTTAAAACAATTGTTTTTATTGAACGAAAAAAACATGATTGCCTGGCAGCCTTATAAAACCAATATGGATTACCTTAATGAGTTACATAAATCAAACCACAGGCAGGCATTTAAGGACATCAGTAAAGTTTATGAATATGTGTGGTATGGAAAGTATACGGTTGATCAAACAAACTTTAATATGCTAGAACCGCAGTTTAAACAATTTGAATCGTCTATTAGTGTTTAAAGGAAACAGGAAATATTACTACACGCTGGCCATAATTTTTATAGCCGTTATTCTTCTGCAGTATTTTCAGCCTAAACCCATAAACTGGAGCAGGACTTACAATAAAAAAGATAAAATTGCTTTTGGGTGTTACGCTGTTTTTAATTTGCTTGAAAATACCTATGCTCCTTTTATTGAATCGAACCAACAGGATATGTATAACCTCAATGAGGCCAATAATGAAAACGGACAAACACTTTTGATCATAAACGACGGGGTTAATTTTTCGAAACTGGAAGTACAAAGCTTGTTTAAATTTTTAAAAAAAGGAAATACCGTATTGGTATGCGCCAACTCGTTTGGGAAAGCGTTAAGCGACACGTTTAATCTCGACTTGGAAATGAATGTGGATTACAGTGTTAAGTCTTTGGATTCTTTATTAAAAAAGCCGGCCTTTGAGATCAGCTATACACAACCTAAAAACAATATCCTAAAAACATACACTTACCCGGCTGTTGCTATAGAAAGCTACTTTTTAAAAATAGACACCGGGTTATTTACCGTCGTATCCGAAAACAAAAAGCATAAACCTGTAGTGCTGGAGGCAAATATCGGTAAGGGGAAATTAGTATTGAGCTCACTGCCGGATGTATTCGGGAATATTTTTATTGCAGATAATCCTAACAGGAATTACGCTTATACGTTGTTGACCAATCTAAAAAATAAAACGATTATTTGGGATGAATATTATAAAACATTCGGGAAGGAACAAAAAGGGATCTTCTCTTTTATTTTCGGCAGCGATGCCCTCTATATGGCTTATAGCATCATATTATTGGGCCTGTTGTTTTTTATGATCTTTGAGCTAAAACGAAAACAAAGGGTTATTCCCGTTATTAATCCCTTACAAAATTCTACACTCGAATTTGTAGAAGTGATAAGTCGGGTTTATTTTAATTCCAATAACCATAAGCATATTGCAGAAGAAACGATTAAATATTTTTATTTTGATATCGGCAAGAAATTTCATGTAAATACAACCGTAATTGATGAACGTTTTTTTACGACATTAAGTAATTTAAGCGGAATAGGAATTGATAAAATAAAAACGCTTTTCACGTATTGCGAAAATTTAAAAAGAGCACCAAGCCTTACGCAATACGATCTGCTTGAATTAAACGACAGAATCACTAATTTTAAACAACAAAGTATACGATAATGGAAGAATTTAAATCGAGGGTTAACCTCACGGAGCTGACTCAAAAAGTAGAAGACATTAAAAATGAATTAGCTCATTACCTGGTTGGTCAGCATGGCCTGGTAGAGTATTTAATTATTGCTTTACTGAGCGACGGGCATGTATTAATTGAAGGGGTGCCGGGAGTTGCAAAAACATTAACGGCAAAGCTGCTTGCCAAAAGCATTCATGCCGATTTTAAGCGCATTCAGTTTACGCCGGACCTTATGCCGAGCGATATTACCGGGACCTCTATATACAGCTCTAAGACAAGCGAGTTCGAATTTAAACGCGGCCCTTTGTTTACAAACATTGTATTGGCCGATGAAATTAACCGTGCTCCCGCAAAAACACAAGCAGCCTTGTTTGAAGCAATGGAAGAGAGGCAGATCACTGTTGACGGAAAGACCTACCCGTTGGATTTTCCTTTTATGGTTTTGGCTACACAAAATCCGATAGAGCAGGAAGGAACCTACCGTTTACCGGAAGCACAGCTCGATCGTTTTATATTTAAACTGCTGGTTAATTATCCGAACCTGGAAGAAGAGACATTAATTCTCCAAAAGGCGCATACACAAACAAATCAATTAGACCTGAGCAAGATCCGTGCAATTTTAAATAAAGAGGAGATCACATCTTTAAGATCAACCGTAATGAATGTTTTGGTAGAAGAGCATTTGTTTAAATACATTGCTCAAATAGTTGCGGGCACGAGGCAAAATCCTTCTTTGTATCTTGGAGCATCGCCAAGGGCTTCTATCGCCATATTGAAGGCAGCCAAAGCATGCGCCTGTATTAACGGAAGAGACTTTGTGAGCCCTAATGACATTAAGCATGTGTGTGCTCCTGTATTACGGCACCGCGTGGTATTAACACCCGAAAAAGAAATGGAAGGAGTTAGCATTGATACCGTAATACAACAACTGGTAGATAAAATTGAGATCCCGAGGTAATTAAACATTAAAAGAATAAGATACATATTTGCCTCTGTCTTTTTTTCGGTGCGACTCTACATCGCACTGGGCATAACTGTTTGTATATTTATACTTGCCTTTGTATTCCCTTGGCTTTATTTGCCCGGTATTTTTTGTTTTTGGATCACCTTAGCGGCAACCGTTATCGACTTTATCTTATTATTCGGAAACCCAACGGGCATTGTTTCAAAACGAACCACTAAGTTCACTAAATTATCCAACGGCGACACTAATGACCTGTTTATTGATATTACTAATAATTATTCATTCCCTGTAAGCGTTGAAATAATTGATGAGATCCCGGAACAATTTCAGTTTCGAAAATTTCAATTTTTTAAAAACTTATCTGTAAATGGAAAGGAAAAAATTAAATATACACTAAAACCTTTGTCAAGAGGCGAGTTTCATTTCGGCAGCCTGATTGTACTGGCATCATCAAAAATAGCGTTTGTTAAAAGACGTTTTACTTTCGACCAATCCGTTATGCTGCCTTGTTACCCGTCTTTCCTGAAGCTTCGTCAATACGAGTTGCTGGCTATAAGTGACAGGTTAGTAGACGTAGGAATAAAAAAGTTGCGTAAAGTAGGGCAAAGTACAGAGTTCGATCATATTAAAGAATATGTGATAGGGAACGACATCAGGGCGATTAACTGGAAAGCAAGTGCGCGCAAAAACCAATTGATGGTAAACCATTTTATGGATGAACGCGCGCAACAAGTGTATTCTGTTATTAATACCGGCAGGATCATGCAAATGCCTTTTGAAGGATTAAGCTTATTGGATTATGCCATTAATGCCTCATTAGTACTAAGCCATATCAGCTATATTAAACATGATAAGCCCGGCTTGATCACTTTTTCCAATACATTGCAAAACTCTGTGGCCGCCGACCGAAAAGGAAATCAGTTATACCGCTTGCAAGAAGCTTTGTACAATGTGAAAACGAATTACTTGGAAACAAATTATGAAGTATTATTAAGTTACACGCGTACTAAGCTTACACAGCGCAGCTTACTTTTACTGTACACAAATTTTGAGACAGTGAACAGTTTACGCCGGCAATTAAAATATATAAAACAGGTTGCAAAAAATCATTTAGTTGTAGTGATTGTTTTTGAAAATACGGAGCTGCACGAACTGCTGAACACCAAAGCAAGCAATACGGCAGAAATTTACAGGCAAACCATCGCTAAAAAATTCGATTACGAAAAACAACAGATTGTGTTAGAGCTTCAGCGCTCAAAGATACAGTGTGTGTATACCAAGCCCCAACACTTAACTGTAAATACGCTGAATAAATATTTAGAGCTCAAAGCGCGCGGTATGATTTAAAATACCCTCTGCAGGGTATGCACTTAACAGTCGTATCATCTAATTTTGTGTTATACTATAAACGATACACATGAAAAAAACAATTCTCACTTTAAGCGGTATTATTATCTTAGGAACACTGATCACTACTTCCTGTAAAAAGAAAAGTTCAGACCCTGCTCCGGCGCCAAGCTCAACAACTACAACTACGGGCGGCACAACTACTGGCGGAAATGCAGCTCCCGGTTTTACATACACTCCAACCGGAGGATCTGCAACTTTAGCGGATTCAGCTTTTTATGTTGAAGGAACCTGGGGCTCAGGGGTGCGCGCGTACAAAGCGGGTAATATTAAGTTTGAAATTAATATTACTCCAACAACTTTTGCACAGGGCTCATATACATTTACTCCGGGCCATGGGCTTACATATGTTGATGTGAATTATTTTGATTATAAATCCGGCACCTTTAATGTTACTACGGTAGCTAATAACAAGGCTTCAGGAAATTTTTCCGGCGAGGTTGAGTATTCGGGACCTGCTATTACTACACAAACAATCAGCTTACAGTTTAAAGATATTCCTAAAAAATAAAGGTTAAAAAAAGCTGTTCATTAGAACAGCTTTTTTTTAATTAAAAAGTTTATCTATTCTACGGTTACGCTCTTCGCTAAATTCCTTGGCTGGTCAACATTACAACCGCGCATTACCGCAATGTGGTAAGATAATAACTGCCATGGGATCACCGAAACCAAGGGTACCAAGGATTCGTCCGTCTCCGGGATTTCGATCACATGATCCGCCATTCCTTTTACATCTTTATCGCCGGCAGTTACAACGGCAATGATCTGCCCTTTACGCGCTTTTACTTCCTGTATGTTACTTACTACTTTTTCGTAATTAGCACCTTTAGTAGCAATTACAAATACGGGCATTGCCTCATCAATTAAAGCAATAGGGCCGTGTTTCATTTCGGCCGCAGGGTATCCTTCGGCATGTATGTATGAAATTTCTTTTAATTTTAAAGCACCTTCTAATGCTACCGGGAAAGAATAACCTCTTCCTAAATATAAAGCGTTTGTGGAATCTTTATACTTAGCGGCAATTTTTTTAATGGAATCGTTTAGCTTTAATACCTCTTCCACTTTTGCAGGGATCGTTTCCATTTCATACAACAGTTGGCGGTAACGGCTTTCAGCAATAGTGCCTTTTGCTTTTGCGACATGCAATGCCATTAAAGTTAATACGGTAACCTGTGCGGTAAACGCTTTTGTTGAAGCCACACCAATTTCAGGGCCCGCATGTGTATAAGAGCCGGCATGTGTAGCGCGTGCTATAGAAGAGCCTACTACATTGCATACGCCAAAAATAGTAGCACCTTTGGCTTTCGCCAGTTCAATAGCTGCCAGTGTATCGGCAGTTTCTCCGCTTTGTGAAATAGCGATAACGATATCGTCCGAATAAATAATAGGATTTCTGTAACGGAATTCTGAAGCATATTCAACTTCAACCGGGATACGCGCATATTCTTCAAATAAATATTCGGCCACCATGCCCGCGTGCCAAGAGGTTCCGCAGGCAATCACTAAAATGCGTTTTGCATTTATAAATTTCGTTTCATGCTCTTCAATACCACCCATTTTTAAATGGCCGGTCTCCGAATTTAAACGTCCCCGCATACTGTCGAATATCGAACGCGGCTGCTCATAAATTTCTTTCAGCATAAAATGGTCGTAGCCGCCTTTTTCAATAGCTTCCAGTTCCATTTCTAATTCCTGAACATAAGGGGTAATTTCTTTATCACGAATCGTCCTTATCTTTAATTCTTCACCTCTGCGAATAATGGCTACATGCTCATCTTCAATGTAAACTACATTTTTAGTGTACTCAACGATCGGCGAAGCATCAGAAGCAATAAAAAATTCATCCTTGCCGACTCCGATCACCATTGGACTCCCCTTTTTAGCGGCAAACAAGGTGTCGGGATCATGTTTATCCAACACCACAATAGCGTAAGCGCCAATAACCTGTTTAAGCGCTGCCATTACAGCGTAGCCCAATTTCATATCTTCGTGTTTACGAATGTCTTCAATTAAATGAATTAATACTTCCGTATCTGTTTGCGATAAAAAGGTATGGCCTCTTTTTTCTAAACCTTCTTTTAATGAGGCGTAGTTTTCAATGATCCCGTTATGGATCATTACTAAATCTTTTGTTTGAGAATAGTGAGGATGTGAATTTATATCGTTGGGCTCCCCATGTGTAGCCCACCGTGTATGGCCAATCCCGATCGTGCCGGTTTTATCTTTATCCTTACTGAAATCTAAAAGGTCAGATACTTTCCCTTTTTTCTTATATACGTTCAAATCTCCTTTATCGGAGATCATGGCAACACCTGCACTATCGTATCCGCGGTATTCCAAACGTTGTAACCCTTTCACTAAAATAGGAAACGCCTGGCGATTCCCGATATATCCTACAATTCCACACATAAACAGTATACTAAAAACTTAGGCTAATATAACACAAATTTTAGAGAAATATTGCCCGCTTAAAGCCAATTTTTTTCGCAATTAACAAGTAAATAAAAATCTTGCTGACTTTACTTAGTATCCCGTTACTTTGAAACTATCTCATGTAACGCTTCTTTAAGCGTGGGGTATTTAAAGTGAAACCCTGTGTCCGCAAGCTTTTTATCGCTTACGCGTGAACCGAGCAGCAATACGTTAGCCATTTCACCGAACACTAACTTCATGGCAAAGCCCGGAACGTTAGGTACAAAAAAAGGTTTGTGTAAAGCTTTTGCCAATTCCTTTGAAAACAGTTTATTAGTAATGTGTTCGGGCGCTACCGCATTATATATCCCTTTGAAATCAGGCTTAAACAGGCCTTCCATAAATACCGACACCAGGTCATCAATATGGATCCAGGGCATGTATTGATTACCGGAGCCTATGGCAGAACCTAGGCCTGCTTTAAACAGGGGAAGCAATCTTTCGAGAGCGCCGCCCTTGTTGCTTAGCACAACGCTTATCCTTATAACGGCTGTTTTATTAGCGTTACTTGAAATTTCATCATACGATCTTTCCCAAAGCTCGCAGGTTTCCGATAAAAAATCATGAGGGCCTTTATCCGTTTCGGTAAATATGGTATCGGATGTGATCATTCCGTAAATGCCTACGGCGCTTGCCCCTACAAACGATGTTAGTTGAATGCCTTTCTTTTTAACGGTATCGGTGAGCAATTTCATGCTATCCACGCGCGAATCAATAACCTCCTTTTTGCGGTTACGGGTCCAGCGTTTATTGGCAATGCCGATTCCTGCCAGGTGAACCATATGATCAATACCCTCAAAAGCGGCACCATCGATTTCTTGATTTTCTACATTCCAAAAAAATTCGGGAATTTTAGAATCTGCCTTCGGTGTTCTGCTTAAAATGCGGACACTGTGGCCTTCTGAAAGTAAGCGATGAGATAATGCCTTTCCTATTAATCCTGATCCTCCTGTAATTAATATGGTTGCCATAAGTAATGCGTTTCTTAAATTACAAATTAACCCTAACTTTGTTTAAAGATACTTATTTATGGACCCGATTTTTGATATTCATATTTTTGTGTGTACGAACCAACGTATCGGAAGCGACACATTGAGCTGTGGCGAAGCACATGGACTAGAGCTGGTAGGCGAATTTAAAAAACAAATAAAAGACCTTAATGTTGGCTTGAAAGTAAGGGCCAACAAAAGCGGCTGCCTCGGTATTTGTGACCTTGGCCCTACTGTTGCCATTTATCCTGAAG
>JBBRHI010000058.1:0-10269 GCA_038222995.1 Bacteroidia bacterium
GTGCCCGAAGCGAGACTCGAACTCGCAAGCTTTGAGGCATACGCTTCTGAGACGTACGTGTATACCAATTCCACCATCCGGGCATTAAATAGTTCCATAAAAAAAGCAGAGCGCGCTCTGCTTTTCTGTACACATTACCGACAGAAAACCGAACCAAATTGGCATTTCGTTAAAAAAAATAAGCGCCATAAAATCAAAAATAAACCTCCCAATCGCTTAAAAATTAATATCTTAGTTAAAAGATTAAAATAATATGGAAATATTGTTAATCTCCTTTATTCTTTTTTTATATCACAATATACACCTCCTGTAGCTTTACCCGATGCTTCATATTGTCTGCTGCAATTTGCTATTACGTCTCTTTCTTTTTTTTCTTTTACATGATAGGTTTCTGTATTTCCTAAAGGTAAACGTGTCGAAATTAATGTAGAACACTCACATGAATATTTTTTTTTACACGACGAAAATACCAAAATCGCGAAAAATAAAAAGAGTTTAAAATTGTTATGAGCCATAGTATAAATATACAAAATTTATTACGTCAGATAAAAATGTCAATGTAGGGTATAAAACAAATGACGACTGTAGCAGTTCAAACTGAATATTCTTTAAATTGAGTACCCTAAAAAGTAAGGGAAAGATAAAAGCGCAATAATATAGTATCGAAACGGTAAGGGACTATTTGGGTGGAGGATTTAGGAGTGGAGACCTGAATTGTTTTCTTTTTATTTATACCAAAAAATTGATTAAACCCTCCTTCCATTGAAAAATAAAAATTTTTATATATCCTTAATTTTGTTCCAAGCCCGCCTACCATATCAAGTCCTTCTGCCTTAGAATGAATAGTTTGAAAGGTGTAGTACGAGGCCACAATATTAACTATCTCACTGTTTTCGTTTCTTGATTTATAATTACAATCTAAAAATAAGTATATTAATTCCTTTTTTATTAATGGCGTCCACTGCAAACCGGCTCCAATCTTGAAACTCTTACACTCCGATTTTCCGAATTGGTAATCCGCAATATCCATCGGATTTTTTGAGGATTGTTTTTCATTAAAAGAAAAGTTAATTCTTAAAGATAATTTGTTAAACTTATATCGAAAAAGTATACCATTCAGTAATTCCAAGCATGGTTCGTCGGGATTGGAGAACATAATTTCATTTCTTGCATTAACACTCGCGAATGTAAAACCTATTTCAAATGGTTGTGATCTGGCAGATACGAATGTATCTATAATTGTGTCTGCATCTACGGCTTGTGAATAACCGCAAACCTTAATACAAATTATTAAAATTATGAGAAACTTTGTTTTCATATATACATAACGAACTTACACGTAAAATATTGCAATGTACTTCTGAAAATCCTCTATTAAACGTAATAAGATGGCATAATCATTCCTTCACTTTTTAAACATTGTAATGAATTGCTTTGCCACAATTACCTTATCGTCAAATGCCTTTAAATTTAACACCATAAAATAAGTGCCATCGTTATATAAATTTCCATTTTGAGTTCCATCCCAAATGTTATAAGTCATAAACGAATTGTAAATGTTTATAGTTTCTTGATTCTGCTTAACTAATCGTCCCCACCGGTCATAAATATAATACTCTATTTCTTTTACGTTTTTTAGTTTAACGGAATAAATATCATTTACTCCGTCACCGTTAGGTGTAAATACATTAGGTATTTGATATTCGGGGTCACAAGGAATAAAATTTACAAAAACCGTTTCTTTAAAAGTTCCGCATTCGCCCTCTGTTTCTAATGTATAGTTACCACTTTCTCTTAAAGTAATTCCAGATAAAGTGTCACCTGTATTCCACTTATACCTCGAACCGCAGGGCGAAACACCATTAATATCAACGGGAGTTCCGATACAGGAATTTACCGTATCCGGCAACGCTGAATATCCTGCACCGCAAACAGTTATACATTGGGTGGTTGTATCAGCTTTGCCATTGTTAAACACTAAACAGCTTACCTGTTGATTCCCGCCGTTAACAAAAGTGTGATTAGCAGTTACCCCAACGGAACTTTGATTTGTATCATAGAATATCCATTTAATTGAATCACCCACAACAGGATTGTTTTTTAAATAAAACTGAAATGTATTTCCTGCACAATAGCCACTGTAGGAAAATTCGCCTTTTGGGTGATGAAAATAATAAGAGGGGAAATTGGGCAAACCTAAAGGATAATTTGATGTATTTGCAGAAATATTATATATGAATGCAGTGTCAAAATCGCAACCAATTCCTGATACATTTGGTGTTTTAATTTGTGTAAAACGAAAAGGAGCGATTGAAATAGGGCCATAAAAAAAAATATTTAATCCATCCAGAAGTTCAATGATTTCTGCTTTCGGAAAATGTATTTTATATATTTTACCGTCATTCGCCATCTGTAATTGAGAAGGACAATCATAGTTGAGTAAGTTTGTTATAATACCAGTTAATGTATTATACTGTTTTTCGTTAATGTAGATATTATTTCCATCTGGTGAAAATTCTAAGCCATAGCCATCATTAAGATTCAATGGTATAAAATTATTACTATTAAACTTCCCACTTATATTATCGAAGTTGAAAGTGCTTAATCCATTGTTGTCAGCCCAAGCCAAAAGGTTACCATTCGGGTTAAATTTCATTTGACCGACCCATGGACGCTTGCGGATATCTTTGATAGTCGTTTTTATTGGAACAGGATTTACCCCATTTTTTGTTACAAGATAACTATAAAGAGTTAGTTCGCTATTCGAAACGCCAGCAACAACAAGCCAAACATCTTTTCTGTTGCAATGTTGAGCACTTGTCATCTTTCTAAGAAGGCTGTCAGAAGTTGGTTGCGCCACGTTTTTTATCACTACTGCTCCGTTTCCAAAATTTTGTGTTAAATCGACTATGGCATAATGTAAAAAAGAACGATCAGTGTGTGATACGTAAGTATTCCCTAACGAAAAAATATAGTAGAGATTGTTAAAAGTATTTCTAATTATGTGTGCACCTTGTGAAGCAGAGTTGTAGCCGATTTCTAAATTCGTGCCATTTGCCATGATGTTATTATTCCTGTCCCACACTGTATCCCCATTTGTATAAAAAAGAAGATTTCCAAGACTGTCAGACACAGTTGCGCAACTTTCTTGTGGACTTCCAATGACCGACGTAAAAGAGTAAACGGGACTTCCTGAGCTAAAATCCATAGCCACATGGCTACCAAAATGCCACCAATTTGCTTCTCTCTGCGAAAAGGCGACACTTATTTGTAGCATCAGGAAAATTCCTATATACTTTGAGTTCCTAAACAATAAAATCTAAACTATTGAAGCACTGTTACGTGACCTACACAAACCTTTCTTCGGTCATTACAAACATAATTTAGTCCCCAAAAGTCAATCACCCAATTGAAGCACATACTTTCTATTCCCGCACCTTCGATACACGCTGGTTCCAATTTGTCGTTTCCACAATATTGAATATTTAAGAAATAGGTGTACGTGTCAAACGGAACTATATTGCCTTGGTTATTCCGGCCGTCCCATTGGATGTCGCCGTTTTTCAACGGCTCCAATGCCTGTCTTACAACTGTAAATTTATCGACTGTTTTAATTATTACTCCCCCCCTGTCAAAAATATACAGTTTAAAATTAATAGCATTGTAGGCGGGGCCTGTTCCTAAAGGCGGTGCATTAGGGCCGTAGTCCTGAATCTGAAAAAGTGGATTGACTCCATTTGGTGTAAAAGAGTTTGGACCTATCAAACTACCGCCATACTGTTTAAGTTGAACATTGTCTCCTTTAGATTGCGCAGCGCAGGCGCTAACGACAACCGCTTTAGTGATTCCATCTGCATTAGGTGCTGTAAAAGTTGGCCCTGTTCCAGTAGCAGTTACAACATTATTTGGCGCAGCCTGAAATGTCCATTTGATGCTGTTTTGGGTTACTACCGGGTAATTATTGATAAAGTATGGGTCTTCTCCCGGGCAATCCATGTCAGTAACCTGTGCCGAATAATGTTTTTGTAAATCACAAATAATATAACCATCATAAAATTCCTTTGTCAAATTTAATCTCATATTGGCATTTTGGTATCTGACAATAATCGAATCTTTCACCAAGCAGCCGGTCGCATCTCTCGTGGTAAGAATATATGCCGTACTTCTTGGGGGAATGGGAACCGTGGTTTGTGCCTGCGTGCTTGAAAATCCAGATGGAAACGATGTCCACTGATAGGTAGAACCTGGTATGCTTTCGAATTTACCTAACGACAGTGTTCCAATATTTGGCCCGTTCCCGCAACAAAAAGTTAAATTTATTCCTGCATTTATTGGCGGGCAGTTGAAGTGAATAAATTTACTTTGAACATTCCACAAGGAGCAGTCATTCATTACAGCAACATTAACCCGATAATATTTGCCGCATTTAAAGGTTTTACCTGCATTGTTAAAAAACTGATTGACATTAATATTAGCAGGAGCTTGTTGTCCAAGATACCACTGACTTGCAACATCACCGTTAGGCACAGTGTAGCCCGCAGCGTCGACTTCAGCTACTTCTAAAAACCATCTGTTTTCGCCGGTGCTGGCAGAAGCATCAATGATTACTGGCTGACCATCATCACAGAATTCAGTTTTGTTAATCCTAATATTTGAGATAGCAGGCCATTCTGTGCATAAACCGTCTACATAAGCATACCCAAAATGTGCACCCTGTGAACAGTCACGGGCAATGAAATTAAAAGTAACAACATAACCCATGTAAGGTGTCAGGTCATATTCTACGCATTGCCAGTCTTTATAAACCACAGAACTATTAACATTTGATACTTTAAAATAAGGATCGGTGGTATTCGCTACATAGCTTTTAGATGTATTTAACCATAAATTCATCGCAAGTGTTGAATTAACGTTGGGAAGGTGAGTTGCTCCTAAGCTCATATACATATTTACCCAAGGATTTTCACCACCCGTATGTCCGCCGTCTTGCAATACTACCGCATACCTGAATTTGAAATGCGCATTGTTGGGAGTTACTTGAAAGCTATAACTTATCATATCGGCCTCAGCCCCAGTTAAGTTATTACCAACTCTGAAGCAGTAAACGCCTTGACTGGGAACTGCAAAGCCTCCATAATAATCAATTCCCCCGGTAAGCATAGCTGGGGAAGTAACACCAAAAGAGCTGTTAGTGGCGTGCACCCCCGTGCGTGTGCTAGAAAATCCATTAGTAAAATTATTTAAGCTTTGTGTAGGAGCAGTAGAGGTTGCCATTCTAGTAGTCCAATTATTAAAACTATTACCTTCTGCATCGCCATTTGGGCAATCGGGGTTGGAAGTTTGTGCTATACAGGCCAACTGAAACAAAACAGCCAGAAGTGTTAAGTGTATTATTTTTTTCATGTTATTTTATGTTTAGTGGATGAATTCGTTTACAATTATGAATAGGGTTATTCTACTATTAATGAGGTAGCATATATATTTCCATTTACTGTGACTTTAATAGTGTATAAGCCTGCTGTATATGAATTCAATGGAATAATAATACGATTAACGCCTGCGTTTTTATTTCCATTAAAAACGACTTTATTAACAGTATGATTTTGATTTGATACTTCTATTGTAACACTTGCATTATTTATTAAGGTGTATGATAATTCGGTTTGTGCCCCCGCAGGATTTGGCGACAAAACAAGTCGAAGAGGATTTTCTTCGGGATTCTCTACAAAAGCTTTCGCTTTATCGTATTCAATCCCATTAAACTCTGATCCAATAAATTGATTCAGATTTCTTTTCTTATTGAATACGGAAAACAAAAGTTCCTTGGTGTCACTATTAAAAAAAAGGTAATATGTGTTGACAAAAGTGACGGCATTGCTGTTATTTATTGTATGAAAATAACATTCAGTTAATTTTATTTTCTTTATGTTGGTGTAAAGCATACCTGAGGTTTTTAAAGTTCCAGATCCTTCTACTTTCATTATATAATTACCATGTTTAAGCATTTGTATCCCACCTTCTGAATAAAGCCGTTCTTTCGTTGAACCTATAATACTATCATTAATAGAATTTAAGTTGCCTTCGCTGTAAATTGTAGAAGGGTCAATACCATGAACCAAATCAGAATCAGAAGTGTTTAAATATGAGCTAAGGTTTATAGTTGAAAAATCCCAAGTCAGGTCATGGCCGGTAACTTTAGCGATTTGAATAAGGGTGTCAGTTTGTGAAGAATGTGGGTGCTCAGTGCCCTGCGCCATTAAATTCAAGCTGAACAGAAAATGCAACAGAAAGTAAGTCAATCCTGTTTTTTTGATTAGTTTTATTTTTTGCATATTATTTGTTTTAAGATTAAAATTTATTAAGTAATGGATAATGATTAAGTTTCAGAGGTTTAACCTGAGCCAAAGTTATGAAAAATAAATTGTGAGTTCCTAAAGTTTTCTTAAAGACTTCATAAGTCATCATAACAGTTATCCCCGATATGAAGTAAGTGTATGGTCGGAGGTAGCCTAAAGAATTAATTGTTTTTCATGCTTTCAATTTTTAAGTGGATAATTTATTAAAGGGCACGTTTGGGGAATGAGGAACAATAATCAGGTAAATTTCTGTTTCGTCTTTTTTATTTTAGTTGGAACGAAGTAAATGTATATTTAAATAAGTATATAAATTATTAAAAATCCTCTTATTTTTGCAGTTAAACTGTTATGTTTTTAGTTTGAATGATTTTTTTGCAGTTAAACTATTTATTTTTAATTTTAGATGTTATGAAAGAAATGGAAACTATTGCGGTCAAACAAAAAATAGGTTCAAATATCAAAAAACTACGTTTAGAAAAAAATATCCCTACGAAGCAGGTATGTACTGATTTGGAATTATCACAGTCTGCCTATAGTAATATTGAAAAGGGATTGACAGATATAAGTATTACCCGAATACTTCAAATAGCCGATTATTTTCAGGTTAACTACACAGAAATACTATCCTTAGAGAAGGTAACGAATTATTATATTAACCCAACTGATAACAGTACAGGCATACAAAACAATAATTGTCAGATTACAAATAAAGACGTTGACAGTTTAACTGTGACAATTGATAATCTGAAAGACGAAATAAAATACTTGCGTGAACAAAATAGCTTGCTTATAACAAAGTCTAACAAATAATTCGAGATAGTAAAATATAATACCCATAACAGATTTAGTGTTATGGGTGTTTGATTTAACTTAGCCACGTTAAGCATCAATGCTTAACCTTAAAGTCAAGCGTATAGCTTGCTACAGGTTTGGAGTTACGGGATTTGCCGGTATATAGCCCGATCACAATAGAGTCAGGCTGTAAACCTTCATCTTTAGTTAATCTTGCAATATGTTCTTTAAGGTTCGTTCCTGCCGGTTCCCGTTTTAAGATTGTTAGTTTAACGCCGAAGCGCGTCACCTCAATAGAGTAATAAAACGGCCCGACTGAACTGGATGGTTGATTGGATTCATTAAGTAGAGCTGATAGAAAATTTAATTTTTCTTCATTGCTTTGTTGGATTTGAGTTTTCATAACACAAAAATTTAAATTGATTAATAATGAAAATTCCGGGAGATTAAGCTGTGAGGGTAGCACGCCTGAGAGGGGAGAATTTTGTATAAGTTTTAACGTTATAAAACTATAAAAGTTACATTAAGTTGCATTTTATTGAGTTACAGAGTATGTATAAAAAATCATAACGTAAATTAAGACTTATGTACAAGTTACATAAAAGTCTATTTCAAGTTTCCTTAAACTCGCTTTCAAGTCGCTTAAAAGTTGCGTGCAAGTTAAGTGCAAAATGCACCTAACTTGCATTTGCCCTGTAAACAGGCTATTGTAGCGCCTATTTCAAAAGACCGGATTTAAGAACTTATTATTTCAGAGTACGTATAAACAGACAGACGAACGGTGGTTTATTTCTGTTCTGTAAATTATGGAAGAAAGGAAAGAACTGCTCAATACCTTACAAAATCATTTCTTAACGGATTTTATTTTGAGTATAGAGCCATTGGAGCATGAAGAAAAAATACACTTCATGGAATTGCTTTCAGAATATTTAAAAGGAATTTATAATCCTGCGATTCTGCAAAGCCATGACAACAAACCGTTTGATACGGATTATTTTTTAGAAAGTAAAATTTTAAAGCCATACAGGGAAAAAATGACTGCCTTTGTCAAAAGCGGTTTAAGGTATTACATGACCAACGACGAGTTCAGTAAAACCATGCTATTTGTGAAACTCAATATCAAAGAACCCGTTTTAAGCAATAAAGAGCAATTTACTTTTGCAAACTGCATATACCTTATTTTAAGATACACCAAAGAAAGCCTTTACCTAAAGCCCGTTGGGCATACTATCTTGAAAGAACAGGATATTTTAAAACTGATAGATGGTAAAGAACCGACAGAGCAACATAGTTTTAAATCCAAGTCTACCGAATACACACGATCACGGCAGGTATTGCTTTACTACTTTGTACTTAAACTCATGGGTATGACCAAGCTTAACAACTCATCCCGCAAATACGCCCAGTTTGCACACGTGTTGTTTGCTTACCCGATTGATAACATTGATAATTCAGCTGTTTATAAGTTACTCAAAAAAGCACCCTATCTCAAAAAGGATCGTAAGGAACTATTGAAAGATTATGAGTTTGTCAAAAGCCAGTTTGAGTTAATAGGCTCTGTTGAGGGTATAGCTTTAGTACAAAAGGAAATTGAAATGATAAAGCATTAATATTGAACATTTTTGTAAATTTAGTATTGCCTAAGAATCTATGATAGAAATTGTTAAATATCCCGCTACAGCTTTAATAGTAGTTATTGGGTGGTGGGTTGTACATTATTTTACTACTAAACGGGACAGATTAAATAAAAGGCGTGATTAACAATTCAGCATTTAATTACAGCCTATAATACACTGACTAATGAAATAGCACATAGAGAGCAGTCTATAGAGAGATGGAGAAAGTTGGAAAAAATTGTTTCTGAAATACAATTATTCGGCTCTAACGAACAAGTTGAACTAGCGAAGAAATTAGCAAATGACGTAGCTAATGGCGAACAGTTTGCGCTTGACCCTTTAATTAATAGCTTAAGAACAGAATTAAGACAACAACTTGAATTAAAAAGAATTGAAGGAAACGTAACTTGGTTACGTTGGAGTGAAAAAAAAGAAAAATTAATTTAATAATAGATCATGGACATTTTAGTTACTAAGGAAAACAAAGAACAAGCGTTACAATCGGTATATAAATCCATTATTGGATTTATTCCGGGCAATCATATATTAAACGAATTATTAGACTATAGGGCAAATGTGCAACAAAACAGATTAAATAAATTCTCTGAATTTTTAAAAAATAGCTTTGAAGATGTGACAGGAAAATCATTCGATCCGGAACATCTAAAGTCTGAACATTTTATTGATGTCTTTGAAACTATAGTTAGAAAGGTAGCTTCTACGGGAAATGAAGAAAAGTTGAAAAGATATAGAAATGTACTCTTGAGAACCATGTTTGAAAAAAACGATTCTGAAATATTCTTTAAGTACGTGGATATGATTGATTCTGTGAGTGAAACTCAGGTCTTAATTTTATCTGCTATGTCTTCACAAAAAACGTTTTCAAATGATGCTGTAATTATGTATTTAAACAGTCCAACTAAATTTCTTAAAGAAGAATTATTTACTCCGGAAATAGATGAAGCAGGCATTTTTATGTTTAATGGACAAAAGCTTTTATTTAGTGAATTAGCATTGTTTTTAGATGATTTGGAACGTAAAGGATTAATGTATGTAAATAAAAACCCTGCATCAAGGTCTATGATAACAGGATTATATAAGGCAGTTAACTATAATATTAGCCCAATTGGTAAAGGATTTATTGAATTTATTGATGAATATGGCAAATAAACGATTTTACTAATTCTCATCTTAAAATCCCAAGCATATTCTTGGGATTTTTTTATTCAAAAAATCGGGTTACCTAATCGGGATATACCCGACGATAACGACTTACAAATTCTAAAGTAAAAAATGGTTAGATAGTATTTAATATAAAACAAAATCATTTAAAAATTAGAAATCATGCCAACAAGAAAAAAAATCCAAAAAAGAAAAAGAAAATTTGAAGTCCCTAAAGAGTTTGTGAAAACCTTTTTAAGCCATGTAGAGGATACAGGTTTGGAATACATACTTTCGGAAGTAGACGAGGATGAAAACCTTGTTATTTACGTGGAATATTCACC
>JBBRHI010000059.1:0-10230 GCA_038222995.1 Bacteroidia bacterium
TTTGTTTTAAAGACACCGTTCCCTTTTAATGAATTCATTACGGGCGACATTTTTGTGTCAAGATCAGCTGCAAAATTTTCTAAAGTAGCGGTAAACATTCCTTTAGCATATTGCCCGATAGGTGCAATTTTTTGAACCGTATTAAACGCGGTAAATGTTTTCTGAATGTCGAAATTATCTACTTTCAAATTAAAGTTGACGGTTGGTTTTTTAGGATTGGTTGTTTCATAATAACCGCTCATTAAAACATTGCCACCCAATAAGCCCATTTTTAAATCAGACATACCAACCTTTTGTTTTTTTACGGTAATATTACCAGCCATGTTATCAATTACTAAATTGGTATATAATAATTTGGCGATACTTGCGTTCAAAACGAAATCAATATTACCGGGCACTTCTACAACACCCATAGCGGCAGTATCTGAAGCGGCAGGTTGAGCAGAAGGAGTTGGCGCAGCGGTGCTTGTTGATGATGAAGACATCAATTCATTAAGATCCATTAAGTTTGATTGCATGTTAAAATGCCCTGCAATTAAAGAATCTTTAAAAACATACTGCATAAAATTATCGATCTTACCTTGCAACTTAATATCTGATTTTCCCATTTTTGCATCGAAGGCCGTTAACTCCACAAACTGATTGGTGAAATTTAACTTCATGGTATTTAATAATACACTGTACGGAAGCGATGCCGTTTTATAATTCATTTTATCGACTTCCAATGTACCCGCCAATTTAAATTTATCGTATTCTTTTTTATCAATACTGCTCATACGCCCTTCAGCGGCTACATCGGCATTAATGATCCCGCTCAGGTCATCTCCTTTTTCCTGAGGAATAAAATCTTTCACGGAAGACAAGTCTATAAGAGCCTTAACTTCTGCCTTTATATCAGGATCAGAAATAGGTGTTCGTACATGCGCCACAAGATTAACGGGGTTACCGGCCATTTCTAAATGAAATTTATTTACATCGATCACCATGGCATCTAAATAGTCTTTTTTATTTTCCACATGCACATCAATATTAATATTGTTTACTGATTTAGGTAAAGAAGGATATTTGAACATCGCGTCCGCAATACCGAGATTAACTTCAAAGGCAGGATATTTATCGCTTTTACCGTCGGTGCTTGTATGCATGGTTCCGTTAGCCATACCGTCCAATTTAAGTTTACCGGATGTTTTAATGCTTGCAAAATCTTTCGAATATACACTTGGAATTAATGATAAAATAGATTTAAATTCTGTTTGTTTAGCTGCAAACTTTAAATTCATATCAATATCTTCTTTTGGCATCGCTACACATCCGTCGAACGCTAATGTCAGGTCGTTTAAACTTAATTCATTTTCTTTAAATGTAAATTTCATATTAGGCATATCCATATCGAGGTCTGCCTTAAAGCGTGTTTTTACGTTTGTTAAATACCCTACGCCGCTCATGTTATAGGATGTCTCTGCAATTTCTAATAAGTTACTCAACACAAATACATCCTGCGTAAAATCACCGCTCATCGTATAATTCAGGTCTTTTAAAACAGCCGACATATTTCCTTTCATATCATTATAAGAAATATTAGCATGTTTGATCTCTAACGATTTTAACTGTAGTGCGAATTTGGTTTTGCTTGTATCTGCAGGCCCTGCGGCTGTTGTATCAGTGCTTGGCTTGGCAATATCATAACTTGCTCTGCCGTCTGCCAATACAGTCGCATTAATAACAGGACTATCTAAAATAATAGAATTGACTTGATACTTGTCTCCGCTGATCACACTTTTAATATTGAGGTCGAAAGAAAGCTCTTTAATGTAAGCCAATGTATCTCCTAAAAAGGGCTCAACGTTAATAACGCTTACTTTTTGGATCTTAAACCGAAAATCAGGAAATGAGCTGATCAAAGAAAGATCGAATTCACCGAAATCCACTTTGGCGTTTAAATTTTTATTGGCCTCATTTTTTGCAAGCTGAATCAACTTATCTTTAAAAAGAAACGGGGCTGCTATAATTAATATTAATAACACAAGAAAGGTAATCCCTGTCCATTTAAAAATTCTCCTGATAAGGCTTTTCTTTTTTTTTGGTTGTGCTGTTGTCATAGTTATATAAATTATAGCTACTAATATAACAATTAAACATTTACCGACTTTACTTTGTTACGTAAGAAGCATTAATTAATTGTAAATAAAGCCCTTCACTATAGTTTCAAAAGTAATAGATTTTAGCTTATTATAAGCTCATACAAAAATTTCAATAATTAAACGGTTAAACGCTATAAGAAGGTTATTTGCTCAGGATTTTGAAATCTGTTCGCCTGTTTAATTGTCTTCCCTCTTCTGTATCATTACCGGCTACAGGCACAGTTTCTCCATAGCCTTTAGCTACAAGCCTGTCGCCCGAAATGCCTTTGCCTATTAAATAGGTAACAACTGATTGCGAACGTGACTGAGATAATTTTTGATTATAGTCATCACTTCCTTTACTATCGGTATGGCTGCCTAACTCAATTTTAAGGGTCGGGTTTTCGGTTAATAATTTAATTAAACGATCCAGCTCATTAGCAGATTCAGGGCGGATGGTTGCTTTATCAAAATCAAAGAAAATATTACGCAGTGTAATTGTTTTTCCGATATCGATTCTTTTCAACTCAATATTCTTTTCTACCTCCTGGAAATTAGCGGAAGCAGGCAAGTCAAAGTTTTCGGAATGGAATAAATAGCCGTCTTTTTTGACTGCTATTCCGTAATTTTTACCGGAAGGCAACGACACTAAATATTTACCGGTTGTACTGTTGGATTTAAATACGGCTATCACTTCGTTCTTCGTATTATCTACTAATTCAATCGTTGCTTCTAAAGGCTGTTTGGTTTGTTCGTCACTGATAATACCTTTAAGGATAGTCATCTTAGGGCCCACCGATTCGATTTTTTCCGCTTTAAATTCGCTCACAGGGGCTGTAACACTTGCCAATAAATTATCTTCATTCATTAATAAGGGTTGTTTTTCAGGACCCAAGAACGTAATTTTATAAATATCCTTATCACCAAAGCCGCCTTGCTTAGAAGAGGCGAAATAGCCGTGATGTCCGCTTCCGCTGATCACGAAGAACACATCATCATCGGGCCCGTTAATTGGATACCCTAAGTTTTCAGGCTCGCTCCATTTACCGTTATCATAAACTGATTTAAAAATATCGAACCCGCCCATAGTATTATGCCCCTTAGAACTGAAATAAATAGTTTTTCCGTCAGGATGAATAAACACACCTTCTTCAGCATATTTGGTATTTAATACAGGTCCTGCATTTACTGCCGGGCCCCACTCTCCTTTAATATCTTTATCGGAATAATAAATATCGCGATCTCCTAAACCGCCTTCCCTGTCACTTACAAAATATAAACGTTTCCCGTCGTACGATAAACTTACAGAAGACTCATGCGCTTTTGAGTTGATATTTTTATTTAAGTGTTCAGGCTTCGTCCAGCCTGCACCCACTAAATTACTCACATAAATATCGCCGCCGTCCTTTTCTTTAAATTTATAAACGAATAAAATAGTTCCGTCTGATGACAGACCCGCGGTAGCATCATGATCCTCGCTGTTTACAATAGGGCCGAAATTTTGAGCTTGTGCCCATTCTTTTCCTTTTCTTGATGATATATAAAGATCTTCAAAATATCCTCCGTTATCACCGTCCGTTTTACCCCCTGTAGTCGTGTTCCTGCAAGCCGTAAACGCGATCATCGATTCATCGGCCGTAATAAAAGCGCTGTATTCAGGATAATTAGTATTAATTGCTGCGCCTAAATTATCTACAAAAATACGCTGTGGATTTGCTGCCTGCTTTTTTCCTGTTTTACATTCTTCTATTTTTTTAGTAATGTCTGCTGTAGGAATTATATTATCCTTCGCATTGGCAGAAAGCATGTTTAAAGCAATTTGATAATATTTAATCGCATCGTCCCATTTTAAATTGATCTGATCTGCCCATGCCAAAAAATAAACACCGTCTTCAGGTATTGTTTGTGGACTAAGCGTATAGGCCTTTTCCAAGTATTTAACAGCATCAGGCGATTGCGGATTTACATTAAATGAAACAAAGCCCAACATGTAATTTAAGTCAGCATTATTAGGATTAAACTCCTGTGCTTTCAATAAAAAAGGATTGGCCTGTTTAAAATAAATATCGCCGGCGTGCCTGTAGTCATTCCTGCTTACAGGATAATAACCATGCACGTTCACATATTCATCTAAAATAAATTGGTACTCTTTACGCCCTAATACAAACGCGTCTTTCCCTTCTTCCAGGGCTTTTTTCGCCTCTTTTAAAAGATCTTTCTTGTCAGGGAAATTAGCCTTTTCGAACTCTACATTTTGTGCTGAAACAGTTGAATGTAAAAAGATAAAGCAAATTAAAATTTTAAAAAATAACTTCATAACCTAAAATTAATTGTTTGTAATTGACGAATGATACTAAGAATTATTAAAGAAAATTAATCGCATAAGCCTGATGAATAGCTTTTTCCTTCTGCTACTCCGAGGTCTGCCGCTTTTTTCCAATCGGCGCAGGCACCGTCTTCATTATGCTGCATTTGTTTAATAATACCCCTGTTTAAATAAGCGGCACCGGCTTTTGAATCTGCCTGTATCGCCTTATTCACCCAATCTTCCGCAGCTTTATAATCCTTCTTTTTAATATAAGCTGAGGCCATATTATTCATGGCAAGCGAGTAATCTGCTTTCTGGCGAAGTGCCGCGTCAAAATCAGCAATAGCGCCGTTAATATCATTTGCGTTTAGCTTGGCGGATCCCCTGTTGTTCAATGCTAAATAATAATCTGATTTAAGAGCCAGCGCTTTATTATAAGCCTCTATAGCACCCGTGTTGTCACCTTTATTACGTTTGCACGAACCCATGCTGTTATACGCGAAATATAATTTAGGATCGTTTGCAATGGCTTTTTCATAATCAGCAATGGCCCCGGCATCATCACCCAATTGCTTTTTTGAAGAAGCTCTGTCGTTATACGCGTAAGCGTAATCAGGCTTTGTTGAGATAGCTTTATCATAGTCGGCGATCGCCTCTTTATAATCGCCTCTCTCAAATTTTATTTGGCCGCCTAAATAATAGGCTTTACTGTAATCTTCATCAACCAACGTTACTTTATTTAAATACGCCATACTCGAATCTTTTTTCTGTAAGGCATAAAAAGTTTGTGCCTTGCCGTATAAGGCATCTACATAAAGAGATTTAATGGATAACGCTTTATTATAATCTTCGAGAGAACCTTCGTAATTCTTAGATTCGAATTTAGCAAAGCCGCGGTTATAATAAGCCTTATCAAAAGCCGGGTTAAGCTGTATGGCTTTAGAAAAGCTTTCTATGGCTTTGTTATTTTTTTTTTGGGTTATAAATTCCAATCCTTCATTATAAGCATTTTGAGCTTCCTGCTCGGGGGTGAGGTTGGCCTTTACTTTTACGGTGTCTTGCGCGTTAATGTTGAAACACATTAACCCAAAACTAACAAGTAGTATTTTTTTCATAAATCCGTTGTTAAACGAATTAAAGATATAAAAATAACCGGATATTCCAATACAGGTTAAAAATTTACGTAGTAATCTTTTGTAAATTCTTTATATTCTTCCGTGTAATTGTGCCTTCGATCTTCTTCGATCACTAATGTTTTTTCGGAAAACTCAGTAGGCACAAATTCGAATTGCATTAAGTGGCGTTTATCGGTATCCTTGTCGGCCCTTGATTTAACACGTAATAATTTAGACAGGTGCAATCCTTTTTTCTCGGCAAGCAGCCTGAATTTTTCAGCTTCCAATTTTGGAAGTATCAAACAAAATTTACCTTTAGGGTTCAGGATATTTACCACTCCGTCAATTAATTCCTCAAAAGGCAAAACATCAGCATGCCTGGCGTGGGAACGTTGCTCATCCGACGATTTAAATGACTGTTCAAAATAGGGGGGATTGGAAACAATAAGATCAAATTTTTTATCCGTTGTTTTTGAATATTCCTGAAACGAATGTAAGGATACATGTATTTTATGAGCAAACTTACTTCCCGAAATATTTTGTTGTGCTTGCTCTACAGAATCTTCGTCAATATCAATGGCATCAATATGAGCTTCTGTTTTTTGGGAAAGCATTAAAGCAATAATCCCTGTGCCGGTGCCTATGTCTAAAATGGTTTTACTCCCGTTAGGAAAAACCCAGGCGCCTAACAATACTGCATCCGTTCCTACCTTCATGGCGCAACGATCCTGGTTTATTTGAAACTGCTTAAAAGCAAAGCATGTGTTTGGCATAAATCATTTTATTGATTTTACCATTAAAGTTAAAATAAAAACGCTTAGATTTATTCTTTAAATTAACAAAAAAAGTTAAAGGTGTTAAATTTAAATTCTTAAAATAGCCCTTTAATTAAAGATAATACACCTATTACCGCAAATTAAAAATTGAAGGTCAAAATTAAAATAATCATTAAAAATTTAATAACCGTTTTTTTATTTTCAGTTGTTAATGCGATGTCTCAGCAAAGCGTTGATGATGTATTAAAATCTTACCAATCAGATAAAGACCTGACGCACGCACAAATAAGTTTCTGCATCATTGATGCGGATACAGGGAAAACCATTAAGGATTATAATTCTGAAATGGCGATGGTTCCTGCCAGTACTCTTAAAATAGTTACCACATCGGCAGCATTAGGTATACTGGGGAAAAATTTCACTTATAAAACAAATTTTTATTTAACCGGAAAAACAGACTCCGTTACGGGAAATTATACAGGAGATGTTTTGATAAAAGGCAGCGGTGATCCGAGTTTTAATTCAGCCTACTTTTACAGTAATGATTCGTTGTTTTTCAATCCTTTAATTAAGAAAATAAAAAGTAAGGGGATCAAAAAAATAAAAGGAACAGTGGTCATTGATGCTTCTTGTTTTGAGAATAGCATCCCAAGTACATGGATATGGGGCGATATCGGTAATTACTTTGGGGCGGGCGCAAATGGTTTATCTTATAAGGATAATAAATTTTCGTTATTTTATTCAAGCGCGGAAACCGGCTCAAAGGCAGTGTTACAAAGTATAAAGCCGGATTATTTTTCGAAGTTAATAACCATTCAATCTGATGTTAAGTCGTATGGATCAGACGATGATGCCTTTGTTTATGGTGACCCTGATTCCTATTCAAGAAAAGTTTCGGGAACCATACCGCCGAATCAAAAAAATTATGAAGTGGAAGCGCAGATGCCTCAACCGCCTTTGTACTTTGGCTACAGCCTGTTAAATGAATTGATCAAAAATAATTTATCGGCAAATAAGGAGGTAAAACCTATTACAGACGACACCATAAGGGTTCCGGTGCTAAATCCTAACAAATTACTTTACACACACACTTCGCCTTCGCTGGAAAAAATAGTGTTTTATACGAATACAAAAAGCAATAATCATTATGCCGAAAGTTTATTAAAAACGATCGGCGCAAAATCAGCCGGCATAAAAGGGACTACAAGCAACGGCATAAAAGCGGTAGAAAATTATTGGAGAGAGCGGGGCGTTGAGGTTACAGGATTACACATGGCAGACGGCAGCGGTTTATCGAGAGCAAATACGATCACTACGAAATTACAGTCAACTATTTTATCAAAAATTTACAGGGACAGTTTAATGTATTCTGCCTTTAATAACTCATTACCGGTTGCCGGAAAAAACGGCAGTATGACAAGCCTATGTAAAGGAACTTTTGCGGAAAACAACATGCGTGCAAAGACCGGCTACATCAATAGGGCAAGGGGTTATTGTGGTTATGTAAAAACTAAAACAGGAAAAGAATTAGCGTTTTCCGTGCTTTTTAATAATTACGATTGCTCCGCGAAAGAAGCAAAGTTAAAGATTGAAAAACTATTGATTGCATTGGTTGATCTGTAATGCAAGAGGAAAAGACAAAAAAGGAACCCTGATTAATTCATTGCCTCTTCAATAGACCTTAAAATAATATCACATGCCATTTTTATTTCATTGTCTGTAATTACCAATGGTGGGGCTATGCGCATGGAATGCGCATTAAATAAAAACCAATCTACTATTAACCCGTTTTTAATGCAGGTTTCAATAATTTTAAAATTCAGATCAACGCTTTCAAAATCAAGTGACATCATTAATCCTTTACCTTTAATGTTTTTTATGGCAGGATGGATTAATAACGAACGGATTAAATTTGATTTTTGTTCAATGCCTTTTAAGAGTTGTTCCGACTGAATAGTCTGTAAACAAGCCAGGGAAGCGGCGCAACATACGGCGTTACCGCCAAACGTATTGATGTTTCCTAAAACAGGGCTGTGTGTAAATTCATTCAATAATTTTTGAGAGCTGATAAAACAGCCTATCGGTAAGCCGCCTCCCATACCTTTAGCGAGTAATAATATATCGGGCACAATGCCTGTTTGTTCAAACGCAAAAAAAGTACCGCTGCGCCCGAACCCGTTTTGAATTTCGTCCAAAATAAACAAAGCCCCGTGTTCCGAACATTTTTCGCGAATGGATTTTAAAAAGGCGTTGCTCGCAATGGTATAGCCTGTCTCGCTTTGCACGGGTTCTATAATTACACAAGCAGTTTTAGAAGTGATGTGTTTGTTGACCTCTTCAATGGAATTATACTCTAAAATTTTTACATCGGGCAATAAGGGCCTAAAGGCTTGCTTGAATTCTTCATTTCCCATTACACTTAATGAACCGTGAGAACTGCCGTGATACGCATCCTTAAAGCAAATAATTTCTGTTCTGCCGGTTACGCGTTTAGCAAGTTTTAAAGCGCCTTCCGTAGCTTCTGTTCCCGAATTTGTATAAAACACAGAATTCAAATTTTCGGGTAAAAGATCTGTTAAGGACTTTGCCAATTGTATTTGCGGCGACTGCACATATTCGCCGTATACCATTAAGTGCATATACGTTTCTGCTTGTTGCTGAATTGCTTTTACTACATTAGGATGGCAGTGACCAACATTGCTAACTGAAATCCCGGAAATAAAATCGATATACGATTTACCGGTCACATCATATAAATAGACTCCCTGCGCCTTTACAATCTCCAAGTCCATTGGTTTTGGAGAGACCTGTGCCACATGGTTTAAAAATAGTTGTCGGTTAGAAATTTGCATGGTAGAAGTAAGAATAGACCTTTCAGGTTTTTAGCAAACCGGTTATAAACCTGAAAGGTCTTTGGTCATTAAAAGAAATCAAAAAAGAACATCACTGCTGCCTCTTCTTTATCAACACCGCTTGCAGAACCTACAATGCTGCCATTTTTACGTACATCGCCGTTGCTTTCAATTTTCCCTACAATGCTGCCATTCAAACGCACATCGCCGTTCGATTCAACCTTTCCTACTATTGAACCGTTTTTACGGATATCACCGTTCGATTCAATTTTACCTTTGATGCTGCCGTCTACGCGAATATCACCGTTTGATTCGAACTTACCTTTTATACTGCCGTTAATACGAACATCGCCGTTCGATTCAACTTTACCGTAAATTGACCCGTTCTTTCTCAGATCTTGTGCGTAAGCTGTATTTACTGCTAAACACATTGAAAAAGCCACTACTAAATGTTTTAAATTCATGATTTTAGTTTTTTAAATTAGGATTAAATGTAGCGATTAAATTCCTCATTTATATTCCAACTTAAGATCTTTTATGTTCTTTAATTTCTCCTCGCATTGTTGACTATGGGCTTTCCGAATATTAAAGCTGATGATGCAATTAGTATCAAATTGCTGATCGGCAATTTTACAATCTGATTGCTTTAATAATTTCATCACCTCATTTAACTGCACAAAAGGGAAATTGACGTCATAAGAAACTAAAATTTGTTTTTCAATGATAACTGACGCTTTAATAACCTCTGCGGCTGAATTTTTATACGCGTTAATTAATCCGCTTACCCCCAACAAAGTTCCGCCAAAGTAACGCACTACTACAATTAAAATATTAGTCAAGTCGTTTGATTGAATTTGTCCTAATATTGGCTTTCCTGCCGTGTTTGAAGGCTCCCCGTCATCATTGGCCCTGAAATTCAATTTATCGGCACCTAAACGATAGGCATAGCAATGATGGTTGGCAGTATGGTATTCTTTCTTTATGTGTAAAAGAATTTCTTTGACCTCTTTTTCATTTTCAACAGGGTATGCAAATGCTAAAAATTTACTGCCTTTATCT
>JBBRHI010000060.1:0-10160 GCA_038222995.1 Bacteroidia bacterium
TACGACTGGCCTACGTAAGTTCCGCCCAGGTACACATTAGCAGGGCCGGCTACCAGTTCCAGCTCTTCCCAACCTGTAATACGTGCCAGCATAAAAGCGCTTCTGTCGGTTTTAGGAATGCTGAAATATTTATAAGAAGCAGGCAGGTTGTAAACCGTTACATCAATAATATAAGGCTTGGCATCCGACGGAATCGTATATTCTGTTTTAATATCAAACTCCGCGCTCAGGTCAGAAATATCTACTTCTTCCATTTCTACGGCAGCTTGCATTTTGTCCTGCTTTTGAGGTATTTGCGCCTGCGCCGGTTTATTACTGTCGTAATACTGCCGGTATTCATTTTGGCCTTTAAACGAGTTAATCAGGTTTTGATTGGAAAGGGAAGATACTTTGCCTTTGTCATTGTTGGCATTGTCGTAATCCATATTATTAAAGTTCAAAAACCATTGTTCCAATTCCGGCTTAGAAGCATTTTTTGTAGGATCACCGGTAGATAGTTTGATCTTAATGTTTTTCCAATCCACATCCGTATTATTATACACTTTAGCCCTGTATTTTAATGTAATGGGTTTATTCACATCCTCTGTAACAATATCATAGCTTGGCGCCCAACCGGCATCAGACACTAAATATTTTAAATCCAATGCTATAGTTTGCTTAGTGGCGCTCGATACCAATACAGTGATCTCGGCAGTAGGCCCTTTTGGCGTGCCGTTAATTTCATATAGCTCCTGATTTAATTTAATTAAGGATTCATTAAAGGCGTTCGTCTTTTTATCAATCCTATATAGCTCCGCATTTATTTCTTTGAAGCGGGTCCTGTAAAAATCTGCCGCCAATTTTAATTCAGCAATGGATACACCTTTCTCTTGCCCCCCGATAGACTGATTCTTTAACAGCATTTCCTTTTCGGTCTCATAAGCTTCCCTGTCAGAGCCTAATAACAAAACATTTTCGTTTAACAGCTTAATGGAATCACGCACCATTTTTGTTTTTGGGGAATTCTCCACCGGGTCAATAAAATTTAACTTATCTGTTACCGACAAAATATTAACGTCGCCGCTTGCGGTAACCTGTATGCTTTTCGAAATAACTTTTGAAGAAATGCCGTTAAACGTAATTTGTGTGCGTCCTGCATTTAGGTTTACCTGTTTGTTTTGGTAAAGCTCCGCTCCGTCTAAATATACCACCGCAGATTGCACATCCGGCGTAATTTGAATGGTTTGTTCCTGCGCTATGCCAAAGCTGTACAGGCCTATTAAAGTAATTAATCCGTTAAATTTATTCATGTTGTTATATAATTAAGTTGGTCTTACTATAAAATAATTCGGTTAATTTACAACATCCCCTCTCAGGTCCCTGTAACGTTTTCTTGCTTCCACTACATATATGCTCCCGGGGTATTTAGTAAGCACTTCTTCATATAACTGCTTTGCCTTTTCTTTATCATTCAAATAACGCTCATACAATTCTGCCTCTTTAAACAAGGCGTCGTCGCCGTATAACTCCGTAGGGTAAAATTCTACAATGTTTTGGTACATCTTAGCGGCCTCTTCATAACGGTTTGTGTGCTTGTATATCTCTGCTTTCTTATAATAAATATCATCTCCCAAAGTATGTTCACTAAACAGCGTATTAATACTGTCTAATCTTAAAATAGCTTTATCGTATTTATGTTGTAAAATTAAAAGGTCGGCAGATGCAAACATACTCAAAGGCACATCATTGGTATCAACCCCTATGGCATCGGTAATGATTAAGGAAAGATCCAGCGCATCGTTTGCAATAACTTTGCTGGTAGCCCCTTTCAGGATATCACATTGTGTTTTAGCCCATTTAAAATCAGAGGCATAATAGCTTAATTTTGCATTTCTGAACTTTGCATCCTGCCCTACAGGCTCATACTTAAAATCTTTTTCAACCTGCGAATACAACAAAGAGGCGTCCCAAATATTGCCAACCAACAAATTCATATCACCCAGGTCGAGCTTAATATCGGCCATCACATTTTTCGCAAATGTATATTCTGCAATAATAGTTTCTAGGCTTTGTATAGCTTCCTCCGGCTTATTAAGATAATACGCTTTTAATAAGGCCGATTTTTTTATAAGCGGTAACGATAAATTACTGATCCCATACTCTTTAATAGCCGCTTCTATATTCGTTTCCAACTGTATTACCTCAGCAAGCGGCGGAGTGTTCTGTAAAGTAAGTTTCGTATAACTCGTGTTTAGCTTTTCAATAATAGCGAGGTCGTAATACGGGTTTTCTTTTCCTTTACTGATAATATATTGATAACATTTTTCAGCCACATCATAATTTTCATTACCGGTACAAAGCTTGGCGAGTTCCATAATACGGGTGCCGTCTTCTTTTAATCTTTTATCCAGCGCTTTATTTTGAATAAAAGACCCTTCAAAATCTTTTTGTTGATTTTGCAGAAAAATTAAAAATTCGGAAAAAATTATTTTATCCGGATTTTTTTGAATGCGCTTTTGCAATTCCTGTTTTAACAATGGGTTATTAAACCCTCCGTTTTTATCGTCATACCCTAACGACTGCTGCAAATTTGCCTGTGCCGTATACAACTCACTCTCCCTAAACTCAACAGCATCCAGGTACTCATTGATCATCGCCTTCAAATCCCCTTTCTTTTTATAGAGCTCTGCTACCTCGTAATAAAACGGGTAGGTGGTAGGAAATTCTTTTCTTCCTTTTTTGTATACGTCAATGGCATAATCATACAGGCCAATATCTTCAAACGAATGCGCTAAGGCAAAAATAGCGCTCTGCTCAGGCACAAGTTCCTTTACAGCTTTGTTATACTGCTCCTTTTCCTTATCCGGGTTGCCTTGCAGCTTATAAATAGTTCCCAGCCGCACATACAGGTATACATTGGCATCGTTTCGTTTAAGCTGTTTTTTTGTTATTTTCTCCGCTTTGGCATAATCCTTTAATTGAAGCAGGCATGTGTAATATTGGTTGTAATATGCATCGGGTAATTTATCGTAAAGTTTATCAAAATAAACCGCCGCTTTATCAAACTCCTTTCTGTCATAGTAATACATTGCCAGCTGCTCATCGTTTCCTTTTTGCTGCGCATGCATCTTTAAAAAAGTTGTCATTATAAAACACACTATCAGTCCTGCCTTTTTCAACGTTTGTTTAGTTCGGGTTTAATAAGTTCCGGTAAGGTGTTTAAATTTATGCTTCTTAAAACACCTTCTACAACCGGTAAATTTTTAGTATATGCCTCCAACTGTTTTCTGATCAAAGCCGTATTTATCTTTAATTCTTCAATAATTTTTTCCGATTGTTTTTTCTCTTCATTTATAAACTCAACGGCTTCACCTGTCTCTACACTCCCGTTTTTAAGGTCAACTGTAAGGGCAGATACCTGCTTAATTCTTAGCCGCGCTTCAGTAAGCCACAAGGGCCGCATAGCAAGGTAATCATTTAACGGCTTGCCTGTTGCAAAAAAACTCTGCAGCGCTTCCGCTTGCTCTTTTGTAACCGTATCATTTAAATGCGTGTTAATAAAGGTGCTGTATGTATAGTGTTTTGAATAGGCATTATAACACATTATACTGTCAACCGTATTAAAATTGTCAACTGCTTGTTCCACTACTACTTTTAAACTATCGAGTTCCTTAATGTATTTGTCGTAGGCATGCGTTGGTTTACACATTGGCAAAATCAATGCTGAAAAACTAAGTATGGCCAACAACCGGGAAACTTTCAAGGAATTAGTTTAAAAATCAAATTTACATTTTATTGACTAATAATAAAATAGGACATTCCCGCCAAACTCTTAAAATATATTAATGCGCTATAGCTTTAGGCACAGCCTTAACCGCTATAAAAATGCACACTGCTGTGAGCCCCGCTCCTATCATAAAAGGTATTCCCGGAAAATATACGGGTGCGCCGGGTTTTGTAAAATAATAAAACGTGTTGGTCATCAGTAATGGCCCAATAATGGCCGTAAGGCTTATTAAGCTTGTTAATACGCCTTGTACTTCTCCCTGTTCGTTTGCAGGAACTTTATTGGAAATGATACTTTGAATGGCCGGCATTCCCAATCCGCCTAAGGCGTAGGGCACCATAAAGACAAACATCATCCAACCCCGGTTGGCGAAGGCAAATAAAATATAGCCGGTTAAATAAAACGTAAGCCCTACAAAAACTGCTTTTAATTCGCCTATTTTAGGCACAACCACTCTTATTAAACCGCCTTGCACAATGCCAATGGTTAAGCCCACAAAAGCCAGTGAATAGCCAACCATTTCTTCGGTCCATTTAAATTTAAGCATGGTAAAATAGGTCCAGGTTGATTGTGCGGCGTGGCCTGCAATGTTTAATAAAAAAACGATCAGGATCAACCCGTAGAGTGATTTATATCTTTTTAAGTTTAACAGCATCCCTACAGGGTTCGCACGCTTCCATTCAAAAGCTCTTCTGTGCTCCTTGCCTAACGACTCCGGCAACACAAAATAACCGTATAACGCATTTAATAAGGACAATACCGCTGCAATTAAAAAAGGAACGCGGGTTCCGAAATAACTGAAAACACCACCGATCAGAGGACCCAAAATAAACCCTAAGCCAAATGCCACACCTACCATTCCAAAATTCTGAGCCCTTTTTTCAGGAACGCTAATGTCTGCAATATAAGCAGAAGCCGTTGTAAAGCTTGCGCCTGAAACGCCTGCAATCATTCGGCCTATAAACAGCCAAAAAATAGTGGGCGCCAGGGCCAGGAAAATATAATCGATCCCTAAACCCAATAACGAAATTAAAAGCACAGGCCGACGGCCATATTTATCACTTAAACCGCCCAGTACACTCGAAAACAAAAACTGCATCACTGCATACGCAACCGATAGCCAACCGCCGTACTTAGCGGCATCGCTCACCCCGCCGCCCGTTAACTCTTCAATTAATTTTGGTGTAACGGGTATAATAATTCCAATGCCCGTACAGTCAATTAAAAGTGTAATAAAAATAAATAACAGCGCGTTTTTTGGGTTTGTTTTCATCGCCGTAAAAATACAATTCTATTATAAGTAGAAGCGCATTTATTAATTTCTTAAGGCTATATTTACACGATGGTTTTTGCACTTTTAAAAGAAAGTATTGTATTTGCCTGGGGCGCTTTAGTAGCAAATAAACTCCGGACATTCTTAAGCCTGTTAGGCATTACCATCGGCATTTTTGCCATTATTACCGTATTTACAATTGTTGACAGTTTAGAGCGAAACATTCGCGGAAGCGTACAAAGCCTGGGCGATAACGTAGTATATGTAATGAAATGGCCTTGGACCTTTGGTCCTGATTACCCCTGGTGGAAATACATTAACCGGCCCGTTCCCGAATACAGTGAATTGGCCGAGGTACAACGCAAGGCCAAAGGCGTAGAAGCCATAGGTTTTAGAATTGGTGCCCGTAAAACTATAAAACATTTAAATAATACGGTTGAGAACGGTTTAGTATCAGGCTGGTCATACGGTTACGGACAGGTAAAAACATTTGATATTGCAGAAGGTCGCTACTTTCGTGAAGATGAGGCAGAGGGCGGATATAATGTCGTGATATTGGGAGATGCCATTGCCGAAGGCCTGTTCCCGAATAACGCATACGCCATCGGTAAAACCGTAAAAGTAGCCGGCAGAAATTGCAAGGTGATAGGGCGTTTTAAAAAAGAAGGAGAGAGCATGTTAGGCAATAGCATGGATAACCAAGCCGTTGTGCCCTATAATTTTGCCCGTTTATTTTTAGATGTTAAATCTGAGAACAGCGATCCTTTTATTGCAGCTAAAGCAAAAACGGGTGTAACCAATGCGCAGTTAAAAGATGAGCTCACGGGCATTATGCGAAGCGTTAGAGGACTTAAACCCATAGCAGATGATAACTTTGCGTTGAATGAGACCAATTTGCTCAGTAAAAATTTCGACGGCTTATTTGATATTGTGGGTATTGCAGGTGCCATTATAGGCGGTTTTTCTATTTTAGTGGGTGGCTTTGGTATTGCCAATATTATGTTTGTATCCGTACGGGAGCGCACTAACCTTATCGGGATCCAGAAATCGTTGGGAGCTAAAAACTATTTTATACTCGCGCAATTTTTATTCGAAGCCGTTTTTCTATCTTTAATGGGGGGCGTGATAGGACTCTTACTCATATATGGGCTTACGTTTTTAGCAGACGGCTTTATTGATATGGAGATTACCTTAACCCGTTCCAACATTATTTTAGGATTAACGATTTCGGTTCTTATCGGCATCATCAGCGGCTTTATTCCTGCCTACGGTGCTTCCCAATTAGATCCTGTAGAAGCTATAAGAACAAACTAAATTAAAATTAAGCATGGCAAACATGGCAAGGCCAAAAATAATAAGCGTTATGAGTGTTACAGCCATAATACTCATACTGCTGGCGTTCCCTATGCTATTTATGCCCTCCATAAAACACATGGGCGATTTTGTGCCTATGATCCTTGGTATTGTTATTACCCTTCAGTTTGTTTCTGTAATAGGTGTGTGGCACATGAAACGCTGGGGCGTGCAGCTTTTTATAATTATGTTTACACTAAGGGTTATTACCTTTATGGCTTTAGACATGTATACGTTTCGTTTTTATTTCAATATTTTTTATTCCTTGGTTTTTATACCGGTTTTTCTATTCCATTACAGGAAAATGGATACCAATTTATAATAACGAAAACGGCCGAAAACGATTTTTTTAAATTCGTTCATCGCCGGTATCAGTTAATTAATCTGAAAATCCCATTTAACCGTCAAATTGTTTTGTTTTATTCAAAATTTTAATTATATCTTTATAATGCGGTTTACAAAAATCGTTTACTCAATAAAACATACATTTTAATCATTAAAAACATGATTGCAGAAGTTGAAACCCATGATTTGCTCAAACCTTTAAAAGCATTTTTTGGCTTTGGGGGATTTAAAGGGACACAAGAAGCTATTATTAACAATATCCTAAATAAGCAAGATACATTTGTTATTATGCCTACGGGAGGCGGCAAATCGTTATGTTACCAGTTACCCGCAATTATGAGCGAGGGAACAGCTATTATCGTTTCCCCCTTAATAGCTTTAATGAAAAATCAGGTAGATGCCATCCGCGGCTTCAGCAATGAAACCGGCATTGCCCACTTTTTAAACTCATCGCTTAATAAATCGGAAATTGCTACCGTAAAAAAAGATGTCTTATCCGGCAAAACCAAATTATTATATGTTGCCCCCGAAACGCTTAATAAAGAAGATAACATCGAGTTTTTCTCAGAATTTAAAATTTCGTTTTTCGCTATTGATGAAGCGCATTGCATTTCAGAATGGGGCCACGATTTCAGGCCTGAATACAGGCGCTTACGCCCTATTATAGATAAGTTGGGTTCCGTGCCGGTTATGGCTTTAACAGCCACGGCAACCCCAAAAGTACAGCAGGATATCCAAAAAAACCTTGGCATGCTTGAAGCCAAATTATTTAAATCGTCGTTTAACCGCGATAATTTATACTATGAAGTTCGCGCCAAGCAAAACGTGATTAAAGAAATTATTAAATACGTTAAGCAAAACAACGGAAAATCTGGGATCATTTACTGCCTGAGCCGCAAAAAAGTAGAAGAAATTGCACAGGCCTTACAGGTTAACGGAATTAAAGCAGCTCCATACCATGCGGGCTTAGACGCTAAAGAACGTGCTAAAACACAGGACGGTTTTTTAATGGAAGATATTAACGTTATTGTGGCTACCATCGCATTCGGTATGGGAATTGACAAACCGGATGTGCGCTATGTGATCCATCACGATATTCCAAAATCACTGGAAGGATATTACCAGGAAACAGGGCGCGCGGGCCGTGACGGAGGCGAAGGGAACTGCCTTACGTTTTACAGCTACGACGATATTATGAAACTTGAAAAGTTCATGAAAGATAAGCCTGTGAATGAGCAGGAAATAGGGAAACAAATGCTTTCCGAAACCGCATCGTTCGCCGAAACATCCTCATGTCGTCGTAAATTTATTTTACATTATTTCGGTGAAGAATTTAATGATGCCAAATGTAACGAGATGTGCGACAACTGCCGCCATCCTAAACAAAAATTTGAAGCGCAGGATGATCTTGAATTAGCGATTGAATGCGTGACTGAAAGCAAAGAAAAACATAAAGTTAAAGACATCATTAATATCTTAACAGGCACTTTAACCGCTACGGGTAAATCCTATAAACATGATGCTTTAGAATGTTGGGGCAAAGGGGTTGAGCACGATAAGGACGATAAATTTTGGAACGCGGTATTACGCCAAGCTATTGTTAACGGGTTTTTTGCAAAGGATATTGAGAATTACGGTTTGTTAAAAATAACCGACAAAGGAAAAGATTTCCTTAAAAAACCTTACAGCATTAAGTTTACGCGTGATAATGATTTCAGTAATGCGGAAAGCGATCACGATGATGATGTGGCATCAGGTAAGGGCGGCGGGGCAGATGAAGCGCTTTATGCTATGTTGAAAGACCTTACTAAAAAAATTGCCAAACAAAATAATTTACCCCCTTACGTTATTTTCCAGGAAACATCTTTAGAAGAAATGGCTATTAATTATCCTATCACAATGGATGAGATGACCAAAATTACAGGTGTTGGCGCGGGTAAAGCAACCAAATACGGAAAACCATACTTGGAACTGATAAAGAAACATGTTGAGGAAAATGAGATCGAACGTCCGAGCGATATGGTTATCAAATCGGTAGTAAATAAATCGGGTTTAAAAGTATTTATTATTCAGAATATAGACCGTAAGGTTAGCCTTGAAGACATGGCTAAAAATAAAAACCTTAAAATGAACGATCTTCTTACGGAGATAGAAACCATTGTAACCTCAGGTACTAAAGTAAATATCAATTACTATATTGACCAGGTAATTGACGACGATAAAAAAGACGACATCTATGAATGCCTTCGGGAAGCGGAAACCGATGATATTAATGCTATTTTAAAAGAGCTTGGGGAAGACGAATACAGTGAGGAAGAAGTACGATTAATGCGCATAAAGTTTATAAGTGAGTTCGGTAATTAGTTTTTGAGTGGTTTTTGTTCCTGAAGCCTGTATGATAATCATACAGGCTTTTTGGTTATCAGCATTGTGAAGTTAATAAAACATTAAGCATGTTTTACCAAACCGTTGATTTTTAGTATATTCGCACGTATGACAACTATTACTAAAAAAACTAAACCGGAACCAAAATCCGGTTTAGTAATTATCTGTTCCGCATTTAAACCAAAAACCGAATACGCTTTAAGCAAAGAACAAGAGCAATATATTTCGAACGAAATAAAAGCAAACGATAAAAAATTTATAAGTCTTAATACCTTAACCCGTCTTGTTTTTGTAGTTGTTATTCCTGAAATTAAAAATCATTATACCACACTTGAGCTTTTAAGAAAGCACGGCGCTACTATTGCCGATGCCCTGAATGCCAATAAACATAAGGAAATTCAATGCATTAATGAAATTAACGAAGTCGATTTTTCTTTGGCGCTTACCGAAGGCATTGCTTTAGCAAACTATCAATTTATTAAACATAAGCCAAGCGCAAAAAAACAGGTTAACACACTTAACTCTGTTGTTGTTATCGATACTAAAATTACACCTCAGCACATTTCTAATTTAACCATTGCTGTTGACGCCACTTTAAAAGCGCGTGACCTGGTTAATGAACCGGTTAATTTTTTAAACGCGGTTGATTTGGCCGAAGCTTTTAAAACCATGGGTAAGCAGGCCGGTTTTAAAGTAGAGGTATTTAATAAAGCTAAAATTAAACAGCTCAATATGGGTGGTTTATTAGCTGTAAACCAAGGCAGCGTTGATCCGCCGACATTTTCGGTAATGGAATACAAACCGAAAAATGCTAAAAATAAAAAGCCATACGTGTTGGTTGGAAAAGGAGTTGTGTATGATACCGGCGGTTTAAGTTTAAAGCCCACTGCCAACAGCATGGATCTGATGAAATGTGATATGGCAGGCGCCGCAGCGGTTGGTTGCACGATGTATGCCATTGCTAAAGCAAAATTAAACATTCATGTTATAGGGCTTGTGCCTGCTACCGATAACAGGCCCGGCTTTAATGCTTTTGCC
>JBBRHI010000061.1:0-10131 GCA_038222995.1 Bacteroidia bacterium
AAACGAAAAACGTTTGTTTGGCGATTTCAACTTAACCCCTAAGGAACGCGTCAACAAAGCATTTAAATTAATGCGGTTATCAATACTGTTTTCACAAAAAAATAGAACATATTTTAAAAAAGGAATTATTTTTAAAGCACTATAATGGATTTATTTGAAAATGAAATAATTCTTTTTTTTAAATATTTAAATGAAACCGGGGTGAATTTTATTGTTGTTGGCGGCTTAGCTGTTAATTATTATGGCTTCAACAGGGCAACCGGTGATATTGATATTTGGATTAATGATAGTAAAAAAAATAGAGAAAATTTTGTTGATGCTCTAAAAAATTATGGTATAGAGGGTGCAGAAGTATATTATGAATTGCCATTTATTGCAGGGTACTCAGAACTTATGTTAGATAACGGTATGCGTATTGATTTAATGAGTGATCTGCAATTTTTTAAAAAAGAGAATTTTGATGAGTGTTATAAATTAGCAAATACATTTAATTTAACTGAAGAAGTACAATTAAAAATACTTCATATTAATACATTAATAAGTGAAAAAGAACAGTCTAAAAGGCCCAAGGATACTATTGATGCCGAGCAATTAAAAAAATTATACAGAAGTTAACAAATGGCAAACGAAATATTAGAAGAACATATTCAAAACGAATATAAGTGGGGTTTTACGACGGATATTGATGCTGATGAAGCTCCCAAAGGGTTGAATGAAGATATTATCCGTTTTATTTCTGCAAAGAAAAATGAACCGGAGTGGATGTTGGAGTTTAGATTAAAAGCCTTTCGTAACTGGCAAAACATGATAGAACCTGAATGGGCGCATGTATCTTATCAAAAACCAAATTTTCAGGATATTATTTATTATTCTGCCCCTAAACCCAAAAAAGAATTAGCGAGCCTCGATGAAGTAGATCCTGAATTATTAAAAACATTTGAAAAGCTTGGTATCTCTTTAGAAGAGCAAAAGCGCCTGAGTGGCGTACAAAGTAATATTGCAGTAGATATTGTATTTGACAGCGTTTCGGTTAAAACAACGTTTAAAGAAACGCTTGCCGAAAAAGGAATTATTTTTTGTTCATTTAGTGAAGCTGTACAGGACCATCCTGATTTAGTAAAAAAATATATGGGTATGGCCGTTCCGCCAACCGATAATTTTTATGCGGCTTTAAATTCCGCTGTGTTTACAGACGGTTCTTTTTGTTATATTCCCAAAGGTGTGCGTTCGCCTATGGAACTGTCTACCTACTTTCGCATCAACGCCAGTGGTACAGGTCAATTTGAGCGGACCTTAATTATTGCCGATGAAGATGCGTACGTATCTTATTTGGAAGGTTGCACTGCGCCTCAACGCGATGAAAATCAACTACACGCTGCCGTAGTAGAAATTATCACTCATAAAAGTGCGGAAGTAAAATACAGCACCGTACAAAACTGGTACCCCGGCGATAAAAACGGTAAAGGAGGCATTTTTAACTTTGTGACTAAACGCGGATTGTGTTTGGAAGATAATTCGAAGATCAGCTGGACGCAAGTAGAAACAGGCTCTGCGATTACATGGAAATATCCTTCGGTTATTTTAAAAGGAAATAATTCGGTAGGCGAATTTTATTCGGTTGCCGTTACAAACAATTATCAGCAAGCCGATACAGGAACTAAAATGATCCACATCGGTAAAAATACGCGTTCAACCATTATATCAAAAGGTATTTCTGCAGGCTTTAGTAATAACAGCTACAGGGGTTTGGTACAAATTAAAAAAGGCGCAAGCAATGCCCGTAACTTTTCGCAATGCGATAGTTTATTAATGGGCGATAAATGCGGCGCACATACATTTCCTTATATCGAAATAAAAGATAAAACAGCAGTGGTGGAACATGAAGCAACCACCAGCAAAATAGGCGAAGATCAATTGTTTTATTGCAAACAACGCGGTATTGATAATGAGAAAGCCATTGGTTTAATTGTGAACGGCTACTGCAAAGAAGTGTTAAATAAATTACCCATGGAATTTGCCGTGGAAGCACAAAAATTATTGGCCATCAGTTTAGAAGGAAGCGTCGGGTAATTGTATTTTTAATTTACGGTTTGGTTTGAAACAACTCTTTTATAATTCATCATTTTTTGTCTTACTTTTTATAGCAGTAGCAAGTGTTGCGTTAATTTTAAGCGATTGGGTGAAACGCACATCTACACAAACTTATATTAAAATTGACGGTGACGGAAAAGATTATTATTCTTATTTGACTTCTGCCTTTATTACAAAAGACCTCGCTCAGTTAAAACCGAATAATGATTTTGTGGTTGAAACTCCCACAGGCAATATAAATATGCACCCGGTAGGTGTAGCCGTTTTACAATTACCATTTTTTAGTTTAGGCTATTTTGCGGCATATCTTACTCAACAAAAGTTAGATGGTTTTTCTACGCCATTTCAACTGGCAATTAGTTTTGCGGCATTATTTTATGCCTTGCTCGGTATGTTCTTTATCCATAAAACACTTGTAAATAAAGGCTTCGACAAAAAAATTATTTTTGCATCGCTTACCTGTTTATTTTTTGGAACCACGCTTTTAACGTATACGCTCACCGAACCATCTATGTCGCACGTATATTCTTTTTCTTTAATATCTGCTTTTATTTATTATAATCAAAAATTTTCCGGACAGTTTTCTAAACGAGTAATATTTACACTTGCTTTTATATTCGGTTTAATTATTTTAGTGCGTCCCGTTAATGCATTAATACTACTTCTGTTGCCTTCTTTTTACAATTCATTCGGTGAATTTAAAGACCGGGTGAAGCAATTTATCAATAACAAAAAAATAGCTTTCGTTGCAATCCTCATTGTTACAGCTGTTTTCAGCATTCAAACCATAGTATGGTTTATTCAAACAGGCAAATTTTTTCAATTGAGCTATAAAGGAAACGGTTTTTATTTTTTACACCCTCAATTAATCCCTATGTTATTCGGTTTTAAATCAGGGATCTTTATCTATACGCCTTTATTTTTTATTGTAGCGGCAGGTGCTTATTTCATGTATCAAAACAATCGGTTTAAAACAGCCTGCTTGCTTGTTTTTTCATCGCTGTTACTTTATGTGTTTTCATCTTATTGGGGCTGGACTTATTTTGATGGCATCGGAACCCGCACGGTGGTTGACTTTTACGCGTTAGTTGCTTTAGGGTTATGTTATGTATTTACGGCTGTTAAGTCAAAGAAAAGAGCCTTGGTCGTAACAACCTGTACAACTGCCTGTGTGCTTTTTAACCTTGTAATTTACTACCAATACAAAGAAGGTATTATTCCGACAAACGGAATGAATTTAAATAAGTTTGAATACGTATTCTTAAAAACATCTTCCGATTATAAAGGTGTGTTAGGCGGATGCGACGACCTACAGCCCTATTCAAAGGAATTTAAAGAGCCGTTTATGACTTATAAAAACACATTTGATACCGAAAAAACACATTTCTTTAATTATAATAAAACAGAAGGCGGTGTAAGTTATAAAACGGATAATTTGAATATTGATTCGAGGAAAATTCATGTAAAAATTAATTTAGACAGGCTCGAAATGCAACCCAATGCTACTAAAGATGTACTAATGGCTCTCTCTTTAAATGATGTGGAAAATAATTGTAAAGCCTGGCAAACCTTTAAATTAAACGATGTCCCTTCTAAAATAAAGTACAGTAATTGGAAACATTATAATTACGGAGTAAACATCATCGCTGATATTGCACAAACAGACAAATTATCCGTATTTATATGGAATGTAGAAAAAAAACAATTCGGAATAGATAACTTTAAAATAGAGCTGTATGATTACGGCCACATTAATTAATAAAAACAAATAAGCATACTATGATATCAATTAAAAATTTGCACGCGAGTATTGGCGATAAAGAAATTTTAAGAGGAATAAATTTAGAAGTAAAAGCAGGAGAGATCCATGCCATCATGGGGCCAAACGGTTCAGGAAAGTCAACGTTATCAAGTGTATTGGCTGGTAGAGAAGATTATGATGTTACAGAAGGTGAAGTAAGCTTTAACGGTAAAAATTTACTGGAAATGTCTACTGAAGACCGTGCAAGAGAAGGCTTGTTTTTAGCCTTTCAATACCCGATAGAAATTCCGGGAGTGAGTAATATTAATTTTTTGCGTACTGCCTTAAATGAAATTCGTGCTTACCACAAACAAGAAGAAATGCCCGCTAAAGAGTTTTTAGCGCTTGTAAAAGAAAAACAAAAATTAGTTGAGTTAGATGTGAAGCTTACCAATCGCAGTGTAAATGAAGGCTTCAGCGGCGGCGAGAAAAAACGAAACGAGATCTTTCAAATGGCTATGCTCAATCCTAAATTAGCCATACTGGATGAAACAGACAGCGGCTTAGATATTGATGCATTACGAATTGTAGCGCAAGGTGTAAATGCTTTAAAATCGAAAGACAATGCCACTATTTTAATTACCCACTACCAACGTTTATTAGATTATATCATTCCTGACTTTGTACATATTTTATACAAAGGCCGTATTGTAAAAAGCGGCGGTAAAGAGTTAGCCTTAGAGCTTGAAGCGAAAGGGTATGATGAGATTAAAAAAGAATTTGAAACAGCAGAATAATATGTCATTACAAGTAGAAACTAAAAGTGCCGTAACACAACAATTGCTGGAAAACTTACAAAAGCATTCTTCAAAAATCGGCTTTATACCCGATGAAGAGATCGTAGCAGCAATAAGGCAACTGGAAGAAAAAGGAATACCTAATAACAAGCACGAAGATTACAAATATTGTAATATTGAATCGTTTATTCGGAGAGAATTTAAAGCTTTGGATCAAACATTTAATACGTTAGATCTTAAAGATATTGAAGCCCACAAATTAGAGGATGCTATTAATTTAGTAGTGTTAAACGGGAATTACAATGAAGCATTGAGTGAAAAAATAATTGCTAAAGGAATAAACATTAAATCACTGAATGAAATAACTTCTTCAGAAAAAAGTTTGATCGCTACTCAGGCAAAATCCTCATCAGACTCTCTAATTGCACTGAATACGGCTTTCTGCGGAAACGGCTTATTTTTTACCGTTGAAAAAGGAAATGTAATTCCGATGCCTGTGCATATTATTTACCTGAATAATACAGGTGCCACATCTTTATCAAACACCCGAAATTTTATTCATATAGAATCGGGCTCCGAATTAACATTGATTGAAAGCTTTATAAATAGTGGTTCAGGTAAAATTTTCTCTAACTATGTAAGTGAAAAACTAGTAGATGAAAATGCAAAACTGACTTGTTACACCTTTCAAAATGAAGGTTCCTTATCTTACTCTGTTCATACCAATGCCGTAAAAGTTAATTCCTACGCGCATTACAGCAACACTACTATTACGTTAAGCGGTGAATTGGTGCGCAACAATCACAACATCGAATTAGCTGCATCGTCTTGCGAAGCCCACTTAAACGGGCTATTTATTACTAAAGGGGCTCAATTAGTAGATAACCATACACTGATAGATCACCAAATGCCGCATTGTGAAAGCAACGAATTATATAAAGGCATTGCAAACGGAAAATCAACCGGTGTGTTTAACGGGAAGATCTTTGTAAGAAAAGATGCACAAAAAACAAATGCCTATCAAAGCAGTAAAAACATTTTGATGAGCGACGACGCTACTATTAATACAAAACCACAATTGGAAATTTATGCCGACGATGTAAAATGCTCTCACGGAACCTCCACCGGCAAAATAGACACAGATGCTTTATTTTATTTAAAAGCAAGGGGCATTGGTGAAGAAAATGCCCGAAAGCTTTTACTGCAAGCCTTTGCAGAGGAAGTGATTAATAGAATAGAAATTGATTCATTAAAAGAAAAAGTATTACACTTATTTGAAAAAACAGTGTAATTAATTACTATAAATTATAATAAAAGAAAATTATGTTTGATATCACTAAAATAAGAGCTGATTTTCCCATCCTTAGCAGAACAGTTAATAATAAGCCGTTGGTTTATTTTGATAACGGTGCCACCGCTCAAAAGCCAAAACAGGTCATTGACGCTTTAGTAAATTATTACACCAATCAAAACAGTAATATTCATCGCGGTGTTCATACCCTGAGTCGCGAAATTACGATCGCCTACGAAGAAGCCCGCCAAACCATTGCATCACATATTAATGCAAAACACGCTTCAGAAATCATCTTTACGAGAGGCACAACGGAATCCATAAACTTGGTGGCACATTGCTTCGGTAAAATTGAATTGAATGAAGGGGATGAGATCTTAATTACGCAGATGGAGCACCATAGTAATATTATTCCGTGGCAAATGGTGTGTGAGGAAAAAAAAGTAGTTTTAAACTATATTCCGATTAATGAAGCCGGCGAATTAATTTTAGAAAAACTTCCTGCATTGCTTTCGGCTAAAACTAAGCTGGTTGCCTTTACACATATTTCCAACACATTGGGAACCATTAATCCTGTTAAGGAAATGATCGCACAAATTCGTGCTCTTTCAAATGCCGTGGTATTAATTGACGGCGCACAAGCAGTGCCGCACTTAAAGCCTGACGTACAAGATTTAGATTGTGATTTTTATGTTTTCAGCGGGCATAAATTATTCGGCCCTACCGGTGTCGGCATATTATATGCTAAACAACATTGGCTCGAAAAATTTCCTACTTATCAAACCGGCGGAGGTACTATAAAAACAGTTACTCTTGAAAAAACAGAATTTGCCGACGCGCCTTTAAAGTTTGAAGCGGGAACCCCTCATATAGAAGGGGGAATTGGCTTAGCTGCAGCAATAAATTACGTAAATACTATTGGCTTTGACGTTATTCAAAAACATGAAGACGCTTTACTAAATTATGCCACCGGAAAGCTTTTGGAAATTGAAAACATAAAAATTTACGGAACGTCCAAACAAAAAACATCTGTTCTCTCTTTTAATGTTGGCAATAATCATCCGTTTGATGTCGGTTCTATTTTAGATAAATACGGCGTAGCCATACGCAGCGGCCATCATTGCACACAGCCCATTTGTAAATTCTATAATATTCCGGGAACGATCAGGGCTTCTTTCGCATTTTACAATACGTTTGAAGAGATCGATGTTTTTATAGACGCTCTTAAAAAAGCGGTCAGGTTGCTAAACTAAATTACATTTACCGGATATTGGAAGATTTATACCGGATATAAAGTTGTTTAAGTGGCTTTAAAAAAAATTCCTAATTTTGATTGGTATAAAATTACCCGGGAAAAACTCCATGAAACAATTACTTCTACTAAGCATCCTTACTTTCCTGCTTTCTTCATGCGGAATGAAAGATGATATTACAAAAAAAGATTCCCCTACCTCCGGAAAATTAGTTTTTTACTATGATGAGGGCTTAACACTTCACATCAAAAATCAAGTCTATACGTTCCAATCCATTTATAAAAATGCCGTTATACAAACCGTTTCTTCAAATGAAAAAAAATGTATTGAGGCTTTATTTAATGACAGCTGTAAGGTAATTGCCATAACGAGGCTGTTAAGTACAGACGAATTAAAAAAGTTTAAAGCAAAAAACATTTATCCTGAAAGTTCGGTTGTGGCTAGGGATGCCATTGCATTTATTGTTCCCGTAACGTTTCCCGATTCTTCCATTTCTATATCGCAATTAACCGAGATCCTGAAAGGAACAGATTCTTTATACATTAAAGGAAAGCATGTTAAACTTGTTTTTGATAATCAAAATTCAGGAAGCACACGTCAATTAAAAGATTCATTGATCCCAAATAGTTTATTCGGCAAAAATTGTTCGGCCGTTAATACTACTGAGGAACTGATAAGTGCAGTTTCTTCAAATACACTCACTATTGGGGTTTGCGATTACGCCTGGCTTAGCGACAAGGATGACAATACGACTAAAAAAATGTTGCAAAAAGTAAAGATATTGGCCGTCTCTAAAAAAAATAATGAAACAGCTTATATGCCCGATCAATCTAACATTGCTACGTCAGAATATCCTTTGTGCCGTAACATTTGTATTGTTCGCCGATCTGCCGAATTCAGTTTAGGGAAGGGCATAGAAACATTTATCGCCGGTGAAAAAGGTCAGCTCATGTTTTTAAAACAAGGCCTGCCTCCCAACAGGCAGGAAGAACGTTTAATTGAAGTAGATCTTAGTCCGCTCCCCGCTAAATAAGGCATGAAAATAGTTAAAAATCTAAGCGATTTAAGATTAAAATAATGTTAAATTTAGCCTCAATTCAAGGGTTAAAGAGCTATTGGCAAACTAATTGATTTTTAAAACTGTATTTTTAACACAATAAATTATACCATTATACTTTGAAAAATGCCCTTAAAATATGCATGCTGTTTTTGGCTCTGTCAGGATTTCTGAAAGCACAAATAGCAACTAATTTTTTTTCTGAATCACATTTAACGTTGCGTTCTGAAGATAAGTCTCAGAAATTATTTGAAGCTTCTACAGAATATTCTTATATGGTATTAAATATGACTAACGGTGATTTTGTGCTCACTACGGATGCATCTAAATTTATTACGGGCAATACACGACTTGACAGTGTCCTATTTAGCAAAGGATCGCAGCCTATTGTGTTTAAAGGAAATATCAGTGAAAATCTTTTTTTGTTTAACCAACAAATTAATGATGAAAAGCTCTATAACATGCCGGGGCAACTCACCGTAAATAATACTACTATAGATTGTGTGGCACAGTTCGACCCTGTAAATTATGCAGACAGAACGGATACTAAAAATTACAGAATTGATTTTAGATTATCGGTTGATCCAAGCCGCATCCCTATAACAAGTTTGGAAAGTAAAATAAACAAACAGCTCATTATTGAAGTTAAGGGCGGAAAATTAAACGTAAGACAGTAATTATAAAAAGATCAAAATACGCACAATGAAAAAAATAACTTTAATTATAACAGGTTTAACGTTCACGCAAATAATGTTTGCGCAAACTCTGCAAGATGCCGTTACAAAAACGGACAATGAACGTTATGAATCTGCCACATCAGATTTCCTTAATCTTGTTAACAAAGAGCCATCTAAAGGCGAAAATTACTTTTATTTAGGAGAAAATTACTTCAATACCGGAGACTTGGACTCTGCTAATATATATTACCAGAAAGGTGTTGATATGAATGCTACATCACCCTTAAATTATGTAGGTTTAGGGAAAGTACTTTGGCGTAAAGGAAAAACAGCGGATGCAAAAACTCAGTTTTTTAAAGCAGCTACCTTAGGCGCCAATAAAAATGCAGAAGTCATGCGCAAAACAGCAGAAGTGTACATTAATTCTGAAAATAAAAACTTAGACGAAGCAATTACATTACTAAATACAGCCATTAAAATTGATCCTAAAAATGCGGAAAACCATATATTATTGGGTAATGCTTTATTGGAAAAAAATCCTTCCGATGGCGGGCCCGCCATTAAAGAATATAATAAGGCAACCGAATTAAATCCAAAATCGCCGAAAGGATTATTAAGCTCAGGTAAACTTTACCAACGTGCCCGTAATTATCAATTAGCATTAGATCTATACAAGCAGGCAGAGGCCATTGATCCTAATTACGCGCCGGCATACCGCGAAAAAGCTGAGCTTTATTACTTAGCCGGGCAAAAAGCAAATGCTATTGAAAGCTATAAAAAATATTTAGCGTTAAATAATAGCGAAGCGGCCCGCAAACGCTACGCTGAATTTTTATTTGCAAATAAGCAATATGCTGAAGCCATTTCAGAAATTGAAAACTTACAAAAAACAGGAAATACAAATTTATATTTAGACAGGGAGCTAGGGCATTCATACGCTGAATTAGGAAATAAATCAGACACTGCAGCATACTCCAAAGGATTAAAGGCCATTAATAAATTCTTTGATAAAGCAGGCCCTAATTTTAAATATTCACCGCTTGATTATAAATACAAAGGTATTTTATTATCTAAAACCGGCAAAGACAGCTTGGGTATTATTGAAATGGAAAAAGCTGTTGCCATGGATCCTAAAATGGCCGGAGACATTTATACTGCGGCAGCACAGTCGTATATAAAATCTAAAAAATATGCCAAGGCCATTGAAATGTTTAACAAAAAAAT
>JBBRHI010000062.1:0-10106 GCA_038222995.1 Bacteroidia bacterium
AAATATGCATATAGATACAAATATATTCCTTCTTCAAAGGAGGTGTCCGCAATCGGCGGACGAAGGATATAATTTATCATATATAATCCAATAAATTATCTTTGTCTTTTAGCCATTCTTTTCAAGAAGTAAATATCTCTCAAAAAGTGTATATTTATAGGTAGAAAACCCCTGCACATGGAAATATTTTTACTACTGGTTGTTATTTTATTATTAGTAATCTTTCATGCCGTCAAAAATTCTAAGATCAGGAAAATACAAGATAAGCTTACTAATATTGAAGACTATCTTAAAAAAGTTCAGTTTTATCAATCACAACAACGCGAAGAGCAAAAAAGCGCCATTGTTAAACCGTCTGTAGTAGAAAAACAGGTTGAGCCTGCACCGGATAAAATAACGCCTCCTCAAATTGTTACCCCTGTTATTCCGCCTGTCATAAATGAGGTTCCGCCTATAGTTGAGCCTGAAATTAATATACAACCGATAACTGTTAATGAAATACCTGTTGATAATTCTGAAAACGTTGTAGAAAAGGAACCCGGCTTAATTGCAGAGCCGCTAAGACAGCCTATACCAACGCGCATACCTAAGGTAAGTATGTACGATAAGTTCCGAGAAAATAATCCTGATCTCGAAAAATTTATCGGTGAAAATATATTAAGCAAAGTTGCTATTACCATTTTAGTAATTGGTATTGCTTTTTTTGTTAAGTATGCTATTGATAAAGAATGGATCAATGAAATAGCCCGTGTGGGAATCGGCATTTTATGCGGTGGTATTGTGCTTGGCTTTGCGCACCGCTTACGAAAAAACTTTAAAGCGTTCAGCTCTGTGCTGGTTGCAGGAGGAATTGCCATTTTTTATTTTACCATCGGCATTGCGTTTCATCAATACCATATATTCGGGCAAACACCGGCCTTTGTGTTAATGCTCGTTATCACAGGCTTCAGCGTGTTCATATCCGTGATGTACGATAGGCAGGAGCTTGCCGTATTATCGCTCATAGGAGGTTTTGCTACACCTTTTATGGTTAGCACAGGGCAGGGTAATTACCAAGTACTTTTTATCTATGTACTTATTTTAGATATGGGCATGTTGGTATTGGCCTATTTAAGAAAATGGAATTTATTAAATATTCTTGCTTACGCCTTTACCATGCTCCTTTATTTTGCATGGCTGCAAAGCAAGGTAATCGGTCAACCCAATGCTCCTTATAAAGGCGCTATGATCTTTGCTTCTATTTTTTATGTGGTGTTTATAGTGATGAGCTTAATCAATAACATTAAGGAAAAACGAAAATTCGGTGCAATTGATTTGTCGATATTAATAAGTAACACCTTTTTGTTTTACGGCGCAGGCATGCAGATCTTAAATAACTATCACCATGAGCTGCAAGGATTATTCAGCTTAATGATGGCCGCTTTTAATTTAATATGCTCATGGTTGCTTTACAAAAAATTTAAAGCCGATCAAAAATTAGTGTACCTCATGATAGGCTTAACGCTTACGTTTGTAACACTGGTAGCGCCTGTTCAGCTGCACGGCAACTACATTACTATTTTCTGGGCATTGGAAAGTGTATTACTGATGTGGTTAGCGCAACGATCGAACATCGTCATGTACAGATTTGCCTCTATTATTATAATGGTGCTTATGAGTTTTAGTTTGTTTATAGACTGGACACAGGTTTACACGATGTACCATGAGGCGCCTGCTGCCGTTATATTAAATAAAGCATTTATTACAGGTATTGTTTGTGCGGTATCATTATTGGCAACGTCGTTAGTGCTTAAAAAAGAAACGGAAAACGTTAAATGGGCCGGAATTAATTTTAATCCGCAGGCTTACGGAAAATTTTTACAGATCGCCTTTGTTTTCTTTCTTTATTTTACAGGGTTATTTGAATTGCTTTACCAATTAAACAGAGTCATTTATTACGGTGTAACCATTACAATTATAGTTGGTGCTTATCACTTCCTGTACTTCTTGCTTCTTAATTTGGCAGCACGTAAACAAACCGGCAACGGAATTCAACTCACGCTTTACATTTTTAATTTTATAAATGTAATGCTGTATGTAATTGTATTTGCCGTATTGCCGTATATTGATTTTACGGAAAATGTTATGATCGCTGAAAGAGGTTATGTCGGCTTTATTGCGCATTATGCTTCACTGATCTGCTTTGTAGTGTTCTTATTTTTAATGAAACACATTCTGTTGCAACCTGCTTTTGCCGGTCGTAATATGAGAACACGCGCGCTTAATACGGTGCTTGCATCTATAGCTATTGTATATGTTGGCAGCGTTGAGCTTGTGTTGCATGTTTCGCAGCTCGTTGTCGATAAAGTTACTACATCCTTATCTTATGATGAGGTATGGGCCAAGGAGTATGAACTCGATAAGATACAAACGCACATTATACAAATAGGATTCCCAATACTTTGGGGCTTATTGGCATTCGCCTTTTTGTTTATCGGTATGAAGAAACAAAACAAAACATTACGGATCGTTTCATTAATTCTGATCGGGACAATTTTAGTTAAATTATTTACGTTCGATATCAAGGATGCTTCAGAAGCAGGAAAAATCATTGCCTTTATTATTTTGGGCGTTGTATTATTGATCATCTCGTTTATGTATCAAAAAATCAAGAAACTCATCATTGATGATAAGAATGAAAACAATTCAGTGAATGATCTGCCTGATAACGAACCAACTACTTAATAATTAAACTCGCCCCCGGGGAACACATTTTGTGAATATGAAACATTTTTTAAACTTTATTTTTTTAATCGTCTGGTCTGCATCCGCCTATTCGCAGTCGTTTACACATGAAGCAACTATTGAAGGAATTACGAAGGACTCTCTTTATAAAATCCCTCTTAATCCTTTATATAAGCAATACATGAAAGAAGATTTTCGTGACATGCGCATCTACGACAGCAAACAGCATGAAGTGCCTTATGTGGTGTTGAGCGAACCTCAGTTAAAAGCAAAATCTGATTTTGTTGAATATGAAATTGTTTCTCAAAATCATTTCAGCAGCTATTCAGAAATTATCATTCATAATTCTAACAAAGATAAGATCCGCAATATTGCGTTCAATATAAATAATTCGGATGCTTATAAATACTGTTCCATTGAAGGCAGCAACGATATGAAGCAATGGTACAGTGTAAGCGAGCTGCAGGAATTAAGCTTGTTGTATAACGATGTATACACCAATCAATATAAATGTATTTACTTTCCGTTGAACGATTATGCTTATTTCAGGCTGTCGGTAGACGATTGGTATTCGCATCCTTTAAAAATTAATTCGGCAGGTTGCTTTAAAAACTCCGTTATTGCAGGGAAACTGAATGATGTCTTGTTTTCTAAAACCATTACAGAAGACGTAAAAAACAAAAAAACAAACATTCGTTTAGTGTTTACAAATAATCAGCAAATTGACAGGTTAGACCTTAGAATTAAAGCGCCCCGCTTATATAAGCGTAACGCCGTTATATATATTAATAAAAGGCAACAGGTTAAGAACCGAACTGAAACTTACAGGGAAACTATTTTTGAATTCGAATTAAGCTCCGGTAAAGCGTTGTTCTTCGACCTCCCGAATTTTAATGAGCAGGAACTTTTTATTGAAATTGATAATAAAGATAACCCGCCTTTAGAGGTAGAATCCATTAACTGCAAGCAGCTGGCAAGCTACCTGGTAGCCGATTTTAAAGGGAACATGAAGTATACGTTAAAATGCGGAGCCGATTCTTTAAGAGTACCGGAGTACGATCTCATTAACTTTGTATCTCAAATTCCGCAATTGTTGCCGGAGGCTAAATTAAGCGCCGTTAAAATTATTCCTAAAGCGGAAAAACAACCGGTTAATGTAAAAGAAAAATCTTTTTTTGAAACGCCGCAATTTTTATGGCTGTGTTTAGGAATAGGGTGTGTGGTTATCTTTTTGTTTTCACGCAGTCTTTTAAAAGAAGTAGGAAAGAAAGAATAGATTTTAATTAGCTAAATACACCAAAAAGATTACTTAACTTTTTTGCTTGTATCAGTTGCCGGTTGCGCAGTTGAAGGTTCTATCTTTACTTCCGCCATGGCCGCGTCAATCGCTCTGCCTATAGAATCTGCAATCCGGTTGGCGTTTTCATGCATCTTTGCCCTGTCTTCAGCCGCGGGCTTACATTTTGTAAAACAAACAACGCATAAAGAGAAAAATAAAATGAAAGAAACTTTTTTCATAGATCAAATATTAATTAAGGCAAACGAAGATAGTAAAATTTTATAAATAGCGGATTAAATGATAAAAGCCTACGTGTAATAGTACACGTAGGCTTTCCTAACTAACTAAACACAAATTTTTAGTGTTTTGCAGGCTCAGCAGCCATAGTAGCTGTTTCAGTTGTAGCCGGAGCCATAGCTGAAGAATCAGTTGCAGCAGCTTCGCTCATTGCACCTTCTAAACTTGCAGATAATGCAGCAGAGATAGAATCAGCAGTACGTTTTGCTTGCTCTTCCATTTTAGCTTTTTCTTCAGCAGAAGGACCACAAGAAACGAAAGTTGTAGCTAAAATAGCTACTGCGATAATTGAAAATAATTTTGTCATTTTAATTTTTTTTAAGTTGTTAAGTTTGTTATTTGGTCATTTATACCAAACCCTGAAATAAGTAACCCTAAAAAAGCAAACATTTATTAAAATATTTCTAAAATATTGATTTTCAGTATTTTAAATTTTAGATTACCTTTTTTTAGGAAAATTTAAGGCTAAAGGATAGTGCCGGTTCGCTAGGCAACGTAAATTAGTATCCAATAATTTTTTGTTTTTTGTTCCCGAGCAGGCCCGTCGCTATTCGCTCTTTATCGCCTGGTGTAACAAATAAAGGAGTTCAATTTACTTAGCTATAAACTCTGTTACCACTTTTTCTGCTTTAGCAAAGGCTTCTTCCAATACCTCGTTTAAAATAAACGTATCAAACAAATCGGCGGTACGTAATTCTTTTTCCGCTTTTTCTACTCGGCGTGTAATGCTTTCAGCACTGTCTGTACTGCGTGTGTTTAGGCGCTCCTCAAGGATCTTGATACTTGGCGGCATTACAAAAATAGCTAGTGCTTTTTCTCCGAATTGGTTCTTTAAATTCAATCCGCCTTCTACGTCAATATCAAAAATAACGTGCTTGCCTTTGGCCCAAATACGCTCTACTTCACTTTTTAAAGTGCCATAGTGTACACCCGAATACACTTCTTCCCATTCTAAAAATTCTTTATTATCAATTTTCTCTTTAAACTCATCCACCGTAAGGTAATGGTAATCTTTGCCGTTCTCTTCTACGCCCCGTTTTGGGCGGCTGGTAGCAGAAATAGAAAATTCAAGCTTATCGGGAAAAGTCTTTAATAAATGACGAACGATAGTGGTTTTACCGGAACCGGATGGAGCAGAAAATATAATAAGTTTGCCGTTTGACATAGGTAAAAGTAAGCATTTTATATAAATGAGAAAATAATTACTTGTCTTTGTAAATGATCAGGTTAATGATCCCTTTATTTGGCGTACTGTTATCCGTTAAGGAAATAACAAACGGTTTTCGTTGTCCTTCAAAACAATTATACACCACGTAACCCTTGTCTTCAGTAGGGTTTGGTAATTTTTTTTCGTAATACGTTTTAAGGTCTGTAAATAGCTTTGAGCTTAAATCAAGATCGTTACAATTAATTTGTACGGCTACTTCATCCAGGCTGTCTTTTTCCAAATTGTAAGTAACAGAGTAATTTGTCAGGCTGTCTATAGTGTATTCAAAATACAAATAATCCTTATCAACTTCCGCGGGTTGCTTGGTTTCTGTTTTTGTAATGATACTAGCCTTGCTGTTAAGGTCAACTCCTCGGATCACGCCTTCTTTAGAGCGAATAATTTCATCCAGGAGCTCATTATATTCCGGAAAGATCCGTGCTTTTTTTTGTTCAACAACTTTAGGCGTTTCTTTACAGGAAACAGTTACTAAAGCAAGCAATACTATCACACAACTTAATAGTTTACGCATATTCGTTTTAATTTAATTCTTCAGTAGCTACCGCTTTATTTTCAGGGCGCATGGTTGGGAACAATAATACATCTTGTATAGAAGGCTGGTTTGTCATTAACATACATAACCTGTCAATACCAATACCAATGCCGGCTGTAGGAGGCATGCCGTATTCAAGCGCACGCAAAAAGTCGTAATCAATAAACATGGCTTCATCATCGCCGCGCTCCATTAGTTTAATTTGTTCTTCAAAACGCTCACGCTGATCAATAGGATCATTTAATTCTGAGTACGCATTGGCAATTTCTTTGCCGTTAATCATCAATTCAAAGCGCTCTACTAATCCTTCTTCTGTTCTGTGCTTTTTAGTTAAAGGGCTCATCTCAACGGGGTAGTCGGTAATAAAGGTAGGTTGAATGTATTTCCCTTCACATTTTTCACCGAAAATAGTATCAATTAATTTTGCTTTGCCCATGGTTTCATCTATTTCTAAATGCAGTGTTTTGCATACACCTCTCAACTCCCCTTCTTCCATTTTACTGACATCAATGCCTGTATGCTCTTTAATAGAATTGAAAATAGAAATGCGTTTAAACGGTGCGGCAAAACTAATGGTGTTCTCCCCTACAGTAACATCAGTAGTTCCATGAAGGTCGTGCGCGATTTTTTCCAATAATTTTTCTGTGGTATTCATCATCCAGAAATAATCTTTGTAAGCCACATAAAATTCAAGAATAGTAAATTCAGGGTTATGCGTTCTGTCCATTCCTTCATTACGGAAGTTGCGGCTAAACTCATATACCCAGTCGAAGCCGCCTACAATAAGGCGTTTCAAAAATAATTCGTTGGCAATACGCAGGTATAAAGGAATATCCAGGGCGTTATGATGTGTCATAAACGGACGTGCTGTTGCACCACCGGGGATTGATTGTAATACAGGCGTATCAACCTCTAAAGCGCCGTTTGAGTTTAAAAAATCACGAATGGTATTGATGATTGTTGTACGTTGCTCAAATGTTTTTTTAACTTTAGGATTAATGATCAGGTCTACATAGCGCTGGCGGTAACGGAATTCAGGATCGGTTACTTCATCAAACGCATTACCGTCTGCATCTGTTTTAACGATCGGTAAAGGCTTTAACGCTTTACTTAATAACTTAAATGAAGTGGCATGTATGGAAAGCTCTCCTACTTTAGTAGTAAATACATAGCCTTCAATGCCAATGATATCGCCAATGTCGATCAGTTTTTTCCATACAACATCGTATAACGTTTTGTCATCTTCCTGCGGACAAATATCATCGCGGCGAATGTAAATTTGCATACGCGATGTATTGTCTTGCAGCACGGCAAACGCAGCTTTTCCCATATCACGAACGCTCATGATGCGTCCCGCAAAGCGGATGTCTTTATAGTTTAATTTATCGCGTTCGTAATTGTCTTTTATATCTTGTGCGGTAACATTTACCTTAAATTCATCGGCAGGATAGGGGTCAATTCCAAGTTTTTTTAACTCGGTTAATTTCGTTCTTCTTAGTTCTTCTTGTTCACTTAATTCTTGCAACATGGTAATTTTCAAATTTTGGTCGAAGATAGTTAAATACTAAGGCTGTTTGCAGGCTAAGTATACCTAACTATTCACAATTTATTAATACAGGCTTACATTTATTTTAAGGTCATCTGTCGAAAAACTACTATTTGACCAAATTCGTATGTTAAAAACGATAAAAAATTAACGAATTTTCTTATTGTATTGATTTTCAGTAATATAAAAATATTAACATTAATTTCGTTTAATAATAAGCCTAAATACTTAAACAATACGTAAATTTGTTTAAAGATTATATAAATACACTAAACAGTTTAATATGACAGCTATAGAGTTTAACACACGCATTTTAGGTGAAAAACAATCTTTGAAAAATTTTGCTTTAAGCTTAACACACAATAACGACGACGCTTTAGATTTATTGCAGGACACTTACGTAAAGGCAATTACATACCGCGAGAAGTTTGAAGACAGCACTAATTTAAAGGCATGGTTATTTACCATTATGAAAAATACATTTATTAACTCCTACAGGCGAGCTGTAAAGACCAAACAAATTATTCAGACAAATGCTGATGTAGCAATGGCCAGGGCGTTTAAAAATAACTACCAGGATATTACCGAATCACGCATAGCGAGTAAAGATATTTTAAATAAGATCGAGAATTTAGAAGATCAGTATAAAATCCCGTTTACCCGTTATTACACCGGTTTTAAGTATGAAGAAATTGCACAGGAGATGAAGCTGCCTTTGGGAACTATTAAAAGCAGGATATTTATTGCGCGTAAGCAGTTAATGGATGCAATTAATAAATCAATGAATTAGTTTTTAGTTTTATGTTTATTCAATGAGGGCTTCTATAATTAGAGGTCCTTTTTGGTTTTTGGAACTGTAAATTTCTTAACCACTTTTTGCATTTACACTACATAATTAACCCTATTTTTGAGCGTGAAATTTATTTTAAGAAAAAGAGTTATTCTCCTATTGCAGGTGTGCGTTTGCTTACTTGCTTTTAAAGCTCATGCACAGAATGAAAATACCGATTTAGATGATGACAGCCTTAAGCAAGCCGCTAACGTGATTCATAAGGGATTTCATGCGGGGCTTTTTATCGGTGCTTTTTGGGCCAATAGCAGTACAGCGTATGTGTATGACGGTTACGGGTTTGATGTTAACGGGCAACGAAACGATTTTAACAACAGTATACTTTATAATCAAATTGTAAATGTTTACGGTAATGGTAATAACGACCTTATTGCACAGTTATTAAATGTAAACCATACCGACTGGCATTTTACACAACAGAATATGCCCATTAATTTAAAGTATACTACTACTTATTTAGTTGGATTTAATACACGTTACCAGCTTAATAAAAAAGAAAGTATTGCATTAAATGTTAATGGGACCAAACTGGCCGTTAACGGGAAATTTACGATTTCGTCAACGCCAAGCACCATTGGGTTTCAAACACCCGGAGTGGGCGTTAAGCAAAACCAGTTTACCATTGTGGGTGCCGAACAACGCTTAATGTTTCAGTTGGGGTATCAAAGAATTATCGGCAAGAGCGATAAGATAAATTTTTTACTGGAGGGCGGTATAAATGTGATCCTTTCTAAAGCTCAAAAAAATCAGGCCTTATTAAACAGCGATGTTAATCCTCAGTACAATATTTATATTGATTTGATGACTATTTACAATCAGCCTCCTTATAATTATTACAGTGCAAAGTATTTGGTAGGTGCCGGTGTTGGCGCATTTGCGGGAATCGGCATCAGCTTAAACGTTAATCCCAAATACACCGTACAACTGCTTTACAGTCATTCGTATGATAGGATTAGTTTAGGATACAATGCTCATTTTAAATTGCAGAACGGGTTTGGGTTAAGGATTTATTATAACTTTAGTAAGCTATAACCACTTCTTCCGTTTAAAATAAACTGCCAGTCCTATAATAACTGCCAGCATTACACCCCAGGTTACAAAATAGCCGTTTTTAGTATGCAGCTCAGGCATATTATCGAAATTCATTCCGTATACACCGGCAATAAATGTAACGGGTATAAAAATAGAAGACATGATGGTTAATACTTTCATGACCTCGTTCATACGATTGGCATTGGTACTTAAGTAAATATCCATAATGCCCGATAAAAGGTCCCTGTAGGTTTCTACAGTATCAATGATTCGGGTAACATGGTCACTTAAATCGCGTAAGTAAATATCACTTGTAGGATTTATTAAGGTGGTTTCAGAACGGATCATATTGTTGATCATATCACGCATCGGCCAAACCTGTTTTCGTAAATAAATCATTTCACGTTTTAAATGGTACAATTCCATCAACGATTTTTTATCTGATTCCGCTATAATTTCTTCTTCTATCTCTTCTACCTTATCACCTATTTTTTCAATAGCCGTAAAGTATAAATCAACTACAGCATCCATAAGTGCATAGGCTAAATAATCGGCCCCAAGCTTTCTTACCCGCCCTTTGCAGGCGCGCAGTCGGTTTCGTATAATGTCAAAAGCATC
>JBBRHI010000063.1:0-10087 GCA_038222995.1 Bacteroidia bacterium
AAGCTCACATTGTCGGGTAATAAATGAACTACCATATACGCCGCTAAAAATAAGCCCGCAAAAATAACGCTCATCTGAAACAGCTGTGTATAAGAAACAGTTTTTGCCCCGCCGTACACTGTATACGCAATAACCAGGAAACCGTTAATAACAATCGTATAATTCACATCAATATTTAAAATAGTAGAAAGGATAATAGCAGGGGCATAAATGGTGATCCCTGTTGAAAGTCCGCGTTGCAGCAAAAATAAAAAAGCGGTAAGGGAACGGGTTTTATTATCAAACCGTTTTTCTAAAAATTCGTAAGCGGTATACACATTGAGTTTATGAAAAATAGGAATAAACGTAATGCATAATACCACCATGGCCAAGGGTAAGCCAAAATAAAATTGTACAAAACGTAACCCGTCGCTGTAGCCTTGTCCCGGTGCTGATAGAAAGGTAATGGCGCTGGCCTGTGTAGCCATCACAGATAAGCCTACGTTATACCAGGGCATTTTACGATCGGCCAGTAAATAACCTTCAATGTTTTTAGCGCCGCGGCTTTTCCATACACCGTAAGAGATGATGGATAAAAGTGTAATGATTAAAACCAGCCAATCGATTAAGCTCATTTGTAATGCTGCATAAAAAAATAAAGAAACACAATAACGCTTACGAGTACGCCAATTACCAAAGCGTATACATTACGCCAGGAACCTAAGATGGGAGATTTTTCTTCTTCGTTGTTATTCATAAATTAGAACACGGATAAAACGGATCAGTCGGATTATTCACGGATTTAAATTGAATTTTATAGTTCAAAACTTAATTTTTTTTGTTCGTTAGTAAATATTTTTCTTCTTCGTTGTTATTTATAAATTAGAACACGGATAAAGCGGATCAGGCGGATTATTCACGGATTTAAATTGAATTTTATAGTTCAAAACTTAATTTTTTTTGTTCGTTAGTAAATATTTTTCTTCTTCGTTGTTATTCATAAATTAGAACACGGATAAAACGGATCAGTCGGATTATTCACGGATTTAAATTGAATTTTATAGTTCAACACTTAACTTTTTTTGTTCGTTAGTAAATATTTTTCTTCTAAATGCAGCTCTCTTACCAAAATTAAATAACAGGCCAACCTCAAATTCAGTGGCTCTTAAATAGTTTAATAATTGTAATTCATTTTCGTATACAAGTGATTCAGCAGATTTTAACTCGTGTATTATTTTATTATCAACAATAAGATCGGCAAAATAATCTCCTACAACAACACCTTTATAATGAACTTTTATTCTCTTTTCTGATTCTACACTAAATCCTTTTTGCTTTAACTCAAAAAGCATTGCGTTCTGATACACTCTTTCCAGAAAACCAAAACCGAGTTCATTGTACACTTCATAATAAGTTTGAATGATCGATTCAGTTAAGTCTTTATGTAAAAGTGTTTCCATTATACTTTTATTTGTGGTAATCAGTCCAATTCGTTTGTCTATATTCTAATTATCCTCAACTACTTATTCTATAGCTTAACAAATTTAAAATTCTTATATATCTTTATTCGTGGTAATTAGCTCAATCCGCTTTATCCGTGTTCTAATTTCTCCTGTACTATTCTTATATATCTTTATTCGTGGAAATCAGTCCAATCCGCTTTATCGGCGTTCTAATTATTCTTGCTACTATTCTTGTATTTACGATTCTATTATTGTTTTTATTCGTGGTAATTAGCTCAATCCGCTTTATCCGTGTTCTAATTTCTCCTGTACTATTCTTATATATCTTTATTCGTGGAAATCAGTCCAATCCGCTTTATCTGTGTTCTAATTGTTCCGGTTATTTATTCTCCGGTAAACTCAATAAATTCACAAACAGCCTATAAGCCCCCGGTATTCCCGCAGGCAGCTCTCTGAAAAATACAAGCCCGGTATAAACAAAATTTCCTTTGCCGTATTTCCCGATGATCAAGCTTCCGTCGCTTACTTTTTCATTAGGGTCATTCATCGTGAAAACAGTTTCGTACTGCTTATCAATTTCAGTGGCAAAGTAAATGCCGCGTTCCTGTACCCAGTTATCAAAATCTTTTTGCGTAATCTTATTCGGGAAATTTAATACACCCATGTTTTCATTAGTAAATTTTATGTCTGCTTTTTCGTTCGTTACCCTGTCGCGTGAAATGGTAAAAGGGTAGGGACCTATCTTTGCCAATACAGGACCAATGCGGCTATTAGTGTTATACTGCACAATTAAATTACCGCCGTTCTTTACATAGTCCATCAGCTTATTATAATAAGCCTGCAAACGGTCGTTTGTATTATAAGCACGTACGCCTGTAACAATGGCGTTATATTTCGATAAATTTTCAGTACTTAATAATTCATCCGTTAACACCGTAACGTTGTAACCAATTTGTTTTAAGCAAGCCGGCACATCGTCGCCTGCTCCCGGAATATAGGCGATGGTAGTTCCCGTTTTTTTAAGCTCGATATTTACCAGACCTGCTTCTGCATCACTCAAAATAAATTGATAGGGAATATGATCATAATCAATACGTTTAATGCTTTTAATGTATACTATATTATTAACGGTTAGGGAAGCTTCTAATTTGGCATTATTTACGAATTTATCCGCTTCTTTAGAAGGGCTTATTACAACTTCAATAATAGCTTCATCGCCTTTGTTGGCCAGTTTAAATTCAGGGTTTTTAATAGAAATACTCCATCCTCCGCTCCCTTTTACATTAAGCGTCCCGTTTGTATTGGCTGCATTGGCTTTAACGGTTAACGAAATAGTGCGCGGACCGGCATCCGTAAATACAAATACCTTTTCAGGGATATTTACAGTTGCCGGGGGTAATATTTCAAACGGCCTGTAAATTTCACCTTTAACCGGGTCTGTAAATTTGTAAACCAAAGCCCTTTCTATTTTTAAATTCAGATCAAGAATAGAAACAGAAAATACAATTTTTACGGCCGCATCATTTTCAGGCTTACCGATTAATAAAGGACTCGCTACTTTATAAATGCCTATCTCATGTTTTTCGTTCAACCAATAAGGGTTTGAGAAAGATGATGATGCAGAAAGTTTTTCTTTGCGTTTAAAGGTATACAGCTCATTTGGTTTTAAAGTTAATGTTGCCGTGGTGTCGCTTTGCAAATAAGTAATGCCGGTAAGTTTAACCACATTGGTGTTCCTGTTCAGGATCTGTGCGCTTACGGTAACGTCTTGTCCCGGTATGCCGATATAATCAGCCGCTGTGGCTTCTGTCCACAAGCCCGAACAGGATAATAAAAGTGTTTCTGCTTCTTTTAGTTTTTGTTTTTTCCAATAGTTTAAGTCCGCGTTACTTTCATCTAATCCTTGTATGTGTTTGTAAATGGCCACCATTTCAGGAATACTGTTTTCAGGGGCTTGCGGATTAAATTTCTTAATGCACTCATCGATCATTTTCTGAATTTTCTCTTGTCCTTTAAATCGGTTCCAGGTTGTATTAACGCCTTCTAACAGATCTGCTTTTACACTGTCGCCTTTCAGTAATTTAAAATAGTCTATAGCCGAGCCGCGTTGTTTTGCGGAGCCGAATCCCTGGCTTTTATGTGAAGAGCGGCTCTCCGCGGCGATTTCCCCATAACTTTTTCCTAATAAAGGGTTATAAACGCCTACATCTATTTTTAATTGATTGGGTGCCGTGGTATTGGTAGTGCCAAAATTAAAGGTGTTCCAGAAAATACGTTTCGCCTGCCACACTTCGGTATACTTTAATTGTTCCGGGAAACGTTTAGGATCGGCTGCCGCATCAAATGCTTCCAAAGCTAATATAGCGGAAGCCGTGTGATGTCCGTGACCGCCTTCACCCGTTGTTGGGAAACGGCAAATAATAACATCCGGTTTAAATTTACGAATGGCAAAAACCACGTCCGATAAAATACTGTCTTTGTTCCAGATGGTAAATGTTTCTTCAGGGTTTTTAGAGAAACCGAAATCATTGGCACGGGTAAAAAACTGCTCTGCGCCGTCAATACGGCGCGCAGCCAATAATTCCTGAGTACGGATCAGGCCTAACGGTTCGCCCTGTTCTTTCCCAATTAAATTTTGTCCGCCATCGCCGCGCGTTAAGGATAAATACCCGGTCCTTACTTTTTTTTCATTGGCAAGGTAGCCCAGCAAGCGTGTGTTTTCATCATCGGGATGAGCAGCCACGTAAAGCACACTGCCCACCGTATTTAATTTTTTTAATCCCTGCACTATGCCGGCAGCATTAAGTGTTTGATCTGTTTGTGCAAAAATTGCAACGCGACTTATACAAATAAGCGCAAAGAGCATATAGTGTTTTTTCATAACCTTTAATAAGAGTGTTTCAATATAATAATAAATAGAATAAGGGGTTCTTAATTTTATAACCTGTATGTTAATAATGGTGAAGAATCTTACAAAGTCTAGGCGTATTTCAAGACCTCGGGATGTGAATAAATTTACCTTTGATAGATCTCAACAGGCAATCCGTCGGGGTCTTCAATAAACGTAAATTGTTTACCGGTATAGTCATCTACACGAACAGGCTCTGCTATAACGTTCTTCGAAGCCAGGTCATCCACCGCCGATTGTACATCCTCTACTTCAAAAGCCAAATGCCTCAATCCACGGGCTTCAGGACCCGAAACACGTTGCGGTGGATTGGGAAATGAAAATAATTCGATCACGTATTCGCCGTTCAAAGCCAGGTCTAATTTATAAGAGCCTCTTTCTTTACGATACACTTCTCTAATAATGCTTAATCCCAATACCTCGGTATAAAATGTTTTTGACCTTTCGTAGTCCGAACAAATAATGGCAAGGTGATGTATTTTAATGATGTGCAGCATTATAGTTTTATCCCGATCACACACACGTCATCTACCTGTTCAAGCTTGCCTTTCCAGGTATCAAAGGATGCTGTAATGTGCAGGTATTGTTCCTTTAAAGGTAAATGCTTATGGGCGTTTAAAAGCTGCGAAAATTGTTTGTACTTAAATTTTTTACCCTTGGGGCCGCCAAACTGGTCGGCTAAGCCATCGGTAAATAAATAAAACACAGTTCCTGTATTATATTCAATAAAATGTGTTGTAAAAGGCTTGGGCCGGTCCGTTTTGCCAATCGGTTGCTTATTGGCCTTGATCTCTTTCAACTCATCTTTTTGTATGTACCATAAAGGATTGTTGGCTCCGCTCCACGAAATTACTTTATTTTCAGCGTCAATACACAGCAAGGAAATATCCATCCCGTCATTTACTTCACCGCCGCTTTTTTCAAATGTTTCTAAAACCAGCTCACGCGTTTTATCCAGTATTTTGCCGGGATCCGTTAACTTAAATTCTTTTACGGTACGGTTTAATGCATTGCTGCAAACTACCGATACCATTGCTCCCGTTACCCCGTGCCCGGTACTGTCGGCCGCTGCCTTAAAAAACAGGCCTCCTATTTTTTCCGCCCAATAAAAATCACCGGCTACTATATCCTTAGGACGGTAAAAAATAAAATTTTCGTTTATATGCCTGCTCAAAAATTCATTTGAAGGAAGGATCGCTGTCTGCAGATTTTTAGCATACGTAATACTTTCTATGATCTCTTTTTGTTTGATCTCTATTAATTTTTTTTGTTCTTCCGCTTGTTCTTTTTGCCGGGCAATGACTTTATTGGCCTGCCTGCTTTGGTTTAAATTTCTGTACACAAAAAATACCAGGATCAGGGAAAGGATTGTCCCCGCAATAAACGCGTTCCTTACAAATTTTCCGTTCTTTATCTCCAGCTCTTTTTTGGCTTCCTCCGTTTGGAAAATTTTTTCCTGTTGGTTATGAATCGTTTTTAATTCCCCTTCCTTTTTTTCAACTTCAAAATTGGTTCTTGCATCACTGAGCTGTTTACTGTTCTCAATATTAAATACAGTATCGGTAATGTTTTTAAATAGCACATGATAGTTATAAGCTTCCTTATAATTTCCCAGGTCTTTTTCAACATCCGATAGGCCTCCGTAAACACTGATAAGGTCTTCTTTACTTTCGGTTATAAAAGCTAATTGCTTGGCCTTGGTAAAAAATTCTTTCGCTTTTTTATGATCTTTCAGCTCGCTGTAAACAGTGCCTATATTAATAAAGCACTTGGTTCTTCCGTCTATATCATTGAGGGATTCATCTATTTTTAATGATTTAAAATAATTGTCGAGCGATTTCCGGTATTGCCCCAGGTCGTCATAAATAGAAGCAATATTAAAATAGCACATACTCATCTCATTCTTATCATTTAAAGCCTCTGCGATTTCTAAAGATTTAAAGTAATATTCAACCGCCTTTAAATAATTTAATTGATGCATATACACTAACCCGATATTTAAATAGCAATCTGCACGGCTTTTTTTATCACCTCCTTTTGTATAGATCTCTAAGGATTTAAAGTAATAATCCAACGACTTATTATATTCATGCTGTTCATCATAAATGGAAGCAATATTAAAATAATCGTCGCTTTTACCTATCGGATCATTCAACTTGGTGTTCAGCCTAAGAGATTTAAAATAATAATCAAAGGCTTTCGGAAAATTGCTTTGATTTTGGTAAACTATCCCAATGTTTTTATAACAATCCCGTATGCCCGGTAAATTATTTAATTGTTCTCTTGCTTTTAAGGCTTTAAAATAGTACGCTAAGGCCTTATCGTTTTTTGATTTGTAATTATAAATACGCCCTAATTGAAATGCGCTGATAGATATTCCTTTTATAAATGACAACTTTTCAGAAAGCGTAAATGATTTATCAAAGTATATAAGGGCTGAATCAGAATTATTTTTGTCGTCATACACATCGCCAAGGCTATAATAGTTAAGGGCTTTAAGCGTATCTTCTTTTCCGCTTGTAATTAAAAGCTGAAGCGAATCTAATTTTTTTTGCTGCGCAAAAACAAAAGAAGACAAAAAGAAAAAAAATAATCCGGGCAGAATAGAGTGTATTAATCTTCCGGTATTTTTTTTACCTGAATGTGATGCATTCATTTCTTTTAGGTGTTAACGTGCAGTGGATGTTTTAATTAAGCGGTGGTTCTAAAAAATCAAATATATATTTTTATTCGACATAAAAAAAGCCTGTGCGGCTTGCAAAGGCTTTTAATTACACTTTTATTTAAAATTTTAAATAGCGTCAAAATCAATTACTACTCTTTCCGTTAAAGGATGGGCCTGGCAGGTCAATACAAAACCTTCTTCTACCTCCGCTTCCGTTAAAGCAAAGTTATTATCCATTTTCACTTTTCCTTCCAATACTTTAGCGCGGCAAGTACAGCAAACAGCGCCTTTGCAACTGAAAGGAGCATCAACACCTGCTTCAATAGAAGCATCTAAAATACTTAAGCCTTCCGTATTTAAGGTCATTTGAGTTTCAAAACCGTACTGGATTACTGTAATAGCACTGTTAACGGCTTTACCGGTTACCTCGTTACCGGCGGCATTATTTACGGCATCAACCACGGCACTGAAATATTCAATATGTATTTTTTCTTTGGCAATGTTTAAGCTTTCCAAAGCCTGTTTAATGTTTTCCATCATCGGGCCCGGGCCGCAAATAAAGTATTCATCTGCCGTAGCACCTTTATAAGCATCCACAATTGCTTTAACCCTCTCAACACTTAATAATCCTTTTTGCAAATCAGATACTTCTGTTTTAGGAGCATCATATACATTTACTACTTTAAAACGGTCTGCATTATCGGAGGCTATTTTTTGGATCTCAGCATTAAAAATAACGGATTCCTCGTCACGGTTAGCATACACCAAAGTAATAGTACTTTGTTTTTCAATATACAACACGCTTTTTAAAATGCTCATCATGGGTGTAATTCCGCTGCCGCCTGCAAATAATACATACTGTTTTTTGTTGTTGCCCGATAAAACAGAATGGAAATTTCCCATGGGTGTCATAACCTCTACCGTGTCGCCCACTTTCCAGTGGCGGTTCATTAAAGAAGAGGCCCTTCCGTCTTTTACTTCTTTAACGGCTACACGTAGTTCTTTTTCACTGTAAGGGCTGGTACAAATACTGTACGACCTGCGAATTTCTTCACCGTTCACTTGTAATTTGATCGTAATATATTGGCCTTGTTTAAATTGAAATTCAGGTTGTACCATGGGGGGAACTTCAAATGCTACCGAAACGGAGTCTGCTGTTTCCCTGCGGATATCTTTTACTTTTAAGGTGTGGAATCTTGCCATTTTTTTAAATTAAAGCGTAAAAATAGTTATAAAAAACAATATTTAAATCTATGTCACAAACATCCGGAGGTATTTAGTTGTTTAAAGGATAGTAATTTGACGATAAAACGTTTGAAAAAAAGCAGTTGAAAGCTTATATTTGTATAATTCATTAAAACTAAAACCATGGAACCGGTAACATTTGAAGATGTGTTTGAAGGCAAATTAGCCAAAAACGAAATGATAGAGCCTAAGGATTGGATGCCTGATAATTACAGGAAACATTTGATCCGCCAGATCTCACAACACGCTCATTCCGAAATAGTAGGGATGTTGCCGGAAGGTAACTGGATTACCCGAGCCCCGAGCTTACGTTCAAAAATAGTGTTGCTCGCTAAGGTACAGGATGAAGGCGGGCATGGCCTTTATTTATATACTGCGGCCGAAACGCTTGGTATTAGCCGCGATGAGCTGTTAAATAATTTACATACCGGTAAAGCAAAATATTCTTCCATTTTTAACTACCCTACTTTAACCTGGGCCGATATTGGCGCTGTGGGTTGGTTGGTAGACGGAGCAGCTATTATGAACCAGGTAATGCTGCAACGTTCCTCTTACGGGCCTTACAGCCGTGCCATGGTTCGTATCTGTAAAGAAGAAAGCTTTCACCAGCGCCAGGGATTTGAAGTGATGACGCATTTAGCGTTTGGTACTCCCGACCAAAAAGAAATGGCACAGGATGCTTTAAACCGTTGGTGGTATCCTACCATGATGATGTTCGGCCCGCCCGATGCAGAATCGCCCAACAGTGAAAATGCCATGAAATGGCGGATTAAACGGGAAACAAACGATCAGCTTCGTCAAAAATTTGTAAACCAGACCGTACCCCAGGTTGAATACTTAGGGCTCACGGTTCCTGATGAAAATTTAAGATGGAACGAGGCAAAAAAAGGATATGATTTCAGTGAGCCTGACTGGGCTGAGTTTAAAAACGTGATCAGCGGAAACGGCCCATGTAACAAAGAGCGTTTGGCATCGCGCAACAAATCTCATAAAGAAGGCGAGTGGGTGCGTGCAGCGGCACAGGCCTATGCAACAAAACAGAAAGAAGTATACGAAGCTGCGTAAAAAAATTATTAAGAAACGCAGTAATCACAGCAAACACTAATCAGCATTAATAAATAAATATGAGCGATAATCAAGGCCCGGTATGGGAAGTGTTCGTACAAAAAAAATCAGGCCAGCCCTTTGTGCATTGCGGCAGCTTACATGCTTTTGACAAAGAAATGGCATTGCAAAATGCAAGAGATCTTTACACACGCCGCAGCGAAGGATGCGCTTTATGGGTAGTGCCTTCAAACGCTATAGTAGCAAGCAGCCCTGAAGATATAGGACCCTTCTTTGAGCCCGCAAACGATAAAGTATACCGTCATCCTACATTTTACCAGATCCCGGATGCTATAGGGCATATGTAGTTTTAAATAAAAAGACTATTTGACTTAAGAGAATTAAGTGATGATTTGACATAGAGACTCGATAAATATTTTCACTAAAAAAATCTGCGGATGTCTGCGAAATCTGCGGGAAACAAAAAATGACAACACAAGAAGCATTATTCCAATACACCTTACGTTTAGGTGATACCAATTTAATTTTAGGGCAACGCATCAGCGAGTGGACAGGCCACGGCCCTTTTTTGGAAGAAGATCTGGCATTGACCAATATCGCTTTAGATATTACGGGAGCCGCAAAGTCGTTATTGGAATATGCCGCACAGGTTGAAGGTAAAGGAAGAACGGAAGATGACCTGGCGTATTTAAGGAACGACCGGCAATATTACAATGCCCAGATAACCGAACAACCTAACGGCGATTACGCTAAAACAATTGT
>JBBRHI010000064.1:0-10079 GCA_038222995.1 Bacteroidia bacterium
AACTTAATATATTTCCTATATTTAACGTTCATTATTAAAAAATCAGAAGATCAGCCCAATATGGAAAAAGTATTAAAATCATTAGGAATTAAAGACCTGAATATAGGTTGCGCGACCGGCAAAAATTATTTTGCCAATGGCGATATTATAGAATCTTACAGCCCGGTTGACGGTAAATTAATTGCAAAAGTACAGGCAGCAAATGCAGCAGATTACGAAAAAGTAGTCCAAGTTGCTTCTGAAGCTTTTAAAGTATGGCGTAATGTGCCCGCTCCTAAACGGGGAGAGATTGTTCGGCAATTTGGTGAAAAATTACGTGCAAAGAAAAATGACCTTGGCAAACTGGTTTCTTATGAAATGGGAAAATCTTTACAGGAAGGTTTAGGCGAGGTTCAGGAAATGATCGACATCTGCGATTTCGCGGTGGGCGTATCACGCCAACTGTATGGCTTAACCATGCACTCTGAAAGAGAAAATCATCGTATGTACGAACAATGGCATCCATTGGGAATTGTAGGCATTATTTCCGCCTTCAATTTCCCTGTTGCTGTATGGAACTGGAATACCGCTTTAGCATGGATCTGTGGGGACGTATGTATCTGGAAACCGTCGAGCAAAGTGCCTTTATGTGCAGTTGCCTGTCATAACATCTGGAATGAAGTAGCTGCCGAAAACAATTTACCGGAAGGCATCTCCTGCTTGTTGGTAAGCCCGGGGGCTATCGGGGAAAAAATGTGTGAGGACAGCCGCGTACCGCTAGTATCGGCCACAGGCTCTACACGCGTCGGTAAAATTGTAGGGACTAAAGTAGCGCATCGTTTTGGCCGTTCCATTCTTGAATTAGGAGGAAACAATGCTATTATCATTTCACAGCACGCCGATTTAAAAGCGTGCTTGCCCGGAATTGTTTTTGGAGCCGTAGGTACCGCCGGACAACGCTGCACATCTACACGTCGTTTAATTATTCATGAAGATATTTACGAAGACGTAAAACAAAAATTAGTAAGCGCTTATAAACAATTAGTGATCGGTGATCCTTTAGATGAAAAAAATCATGTAGGTCCGTTGATCGATAAAACTGCGGTAAAAGATTACTTAGCATCTATTGAAAGAGTAATTTCTGAAGGCGGTAAAATAATAGTACCGGGAGGTGTTTTAGAAGGTAAAAATTATGAAAGCGGATGTTATGTAAAACCTTGTATAGCAGAGGCAAAAAATGATTTTGAAATTGTACAGCATGAAACATTTGCTCCTATTTTATACATCATGAAATACAAAACCATGGAAGAAGCCATTGAATTACAAAATGGTGTTCCTCAGGGACTATCTTCGTCTATCATGACTTTAAATATGCGTGAAGCAGAACAGTTTTTAGCGGCATCAGGGAGCGATTGCGGTATTGCAAACGTAAACATAGGAACAAGCGGAGCTGAAATAGGCGGGGCTTTCGGCGGCGAAAAAGAAACAGGCGGCGGCCGCGAAAGTGGCTCTGACAGCTGGAAAGCGTATATGCGTAGGCAAACGAACACCATTAACTACGGCACTAAATTAACGTTGGCACAAGGTATTAAATTTGATTTCTAATTAAAATTATAAACAACAAAACGGAAAAAATGACAATCAACAAAAACAAAGTGGTAACGGTAAACTATCATTTATCTTCTCACATAAAAGACGAATCACCTGAATTAGTAGAACAAACCACTAAGGAAAATCCGTTTGTGTTTATTTTCGGATCAGGGCAATTATTACCTGATTTTGAAAAAAACTTAGTAGACAAAACAGTAGGCGATAAATTTGATTTTAAAGTAACTCCCGAAAACGGTTACGGAATTACTGATGAAGAAATGATCGCTAAAATACCTAAAGACGCGTTTGATGTAGACGGTAAGTTTGATGAAGAGCGCGTAAAAGAAGGTGAAGAGCTAATGATGAATGATGCTGACGGAAACCAATTAATGGGCTTTGTTCAGGAAATAGGAGATGATTATGTTGTAATGGATTTTAACCACCCTTTAGCGGACCATAACTTACACTTTGTAGGTGAAGTATTGGATGTAAGAGAGGCTACAGAAGAAGAGCTTGCACATGGCCATGTACACGGCCCGGGCGGACATCATCACTAATTTGAAATAATTTTAAACCCCGGGGAAAGAGCTTCGGGGTTTTTTAATTTACAATTACTGAAATGAAAAATTATTTGAATACCTCCGTAATATTCTGCTGAAAAGCACGGCCAACCGGAATTTCAGCATCATTAATGATTACACTGCCTGCATTTACTTGTGAAATATGTGATTTGTTAACAAGATAAGATTTATGGATGCGTATAAAATTGGCAACCGGTAATTGTTCCTGTATTTCTGATAAGGATTGCCTCACAACACGGCGTTTATTATCCTTCAGGTGAATGGTCGTATAATTTCCGTCCGATTCAAACCATAAAATATCAGACCGATACAACCTTACCAAGGCTCTTCCTTCTTTTACCACGAGCTCTTCATTCTCCGCGGGTCCTTGTGCTGAAGTGTTTGACACGTTATATAAACCAAGTTCAATCGCTACAAGAAGATCTTCTTTCCTAAACGGTTTTACAATATACGCGTTTGGCCTTGTATGCTTAGCTTTATCAATCATGGCCTTATCGGCATGAGATGTAATATATATAAATGGGATCTTATAATTTGTGTAAAGTAAATATCCCAGATCAATACCTGTTTTTTCTTTTCCAAGTGCAATATCAGTTAATACAAAATCAACTTTGTTCGATTCCATAAATAACACAGCTTCTTCAACAGATTCAACAATAGTGACCTGTTTGCAGCCTTCCTTTTTTAAAAAATCGGAAATAGTTTCGGCGATCAATAATTCATCTTCTACAATCAGGAACTTCGAGGACGCAATCATTTGTATTATTTCTTTTTTAGTGTGCCAAAGATAAGCCTAAAACAAGCTCCATTCTCATTTTCAGACTGAAATATTCCACCGATCTGCTTTGTCATAATGTTTACCAGTTTCAAGCCTAAGCTTCCTTGCCTTTTGCCTGTGTCTTGCGGCATACCCTTACCGTTGTCTCTCACAGTAACTATCCAACCTTCTTCGTCCGGGTTTTTCTTAAGTGTAACATTTACTTTTCCTTCCGCTTTACCTGTAAACGCATATTTCAGAGAATTAGTAACCAGTTCGTTAATGATCAACGCTACCGGTACAGCCTGTTTTGTAAGGAACTTTACAGGTTCAATATGTTCCTCTATCGTAATTTTTGCCGACATAGAACCTGCTACATCCCTATGAAAATCGAGCACTTTGCTGATATAATCTTTCATGTTAATATCCAATGGGGAATTGGTGTCATACAACAGTTCGTGCATGGCAGACAGTGATTGAATACGGTTCTGGCTCTGCATAAGGTACTCCGTCAGTTGTTCATTATCTGCATTGTTGGCTTGTAAAGTTAACAGGCTCGAAATGATCTGCAGGTTATTATTGATGCGGTGATGCACTTCCTGCAACAACACTTCTTTTCGTTGATCCTCTGCTACCAAAAGGGTCGCGAGTTTCTTTTTATTATCGTAGGCGCGCTTCACAAAGTACATCGCTATCAGTACAAGCGCAATAACTACTATAAAAAATAACCGCCACTGTTTAAAAAGTTTACTATCCGCTTCCAGTCGGTAAACTACTTTATCATTCTCAAATTTTGTTGCCGCCTCTTTTTTCTCAAAATCATAATTTAGTTGCGTACGGGTAATGTCCCTTGTGGTTTCTTGATTAAAGATACTATCCTTATAAATAATATACTTTTTATAATATTCAAGGGCTTTGCCCGGACGGTTTATTTTTTCGTAAAACTCACTGTTACCCTCGTAGGCTTTCATTAAATAATAGTTAGAATTTATTTGCTTCGCCATTTCAAGCGCCTCTTTATAACATACTTCTGCTTTGTTTGTGTAACCGAGTCCTTGATATGTTTCGCCCAACACATGCAGGCAAAAAGACTCTTCCGACTGCTGCCCAAGTTTTTTGTAGATTCCTAAAGCCTTTAAAAGATAAGGCAACGCGTTTTTATAATCATACACGTTTAAGTAAATAAGTCCCGTGTTTTCAATACAGACAGCCATGTTGTCGAGATCGCCGACCTCTCTCGACATGTTGAGCGCGATGGAATAATATTCGAGGGCTTTATTCTGCAGTTCAAGAGAAAGTTTTGTATTTCCTTTTATATCGGCTGAATCACAGAGTTGCTGATAACAGTGGCCGACAGTACCTGTATACAATGCCGTGTATTTTTTATCGTTGTGCTTCAGGCTCAAATCCCTTGCCTTCACACAGTACTCTAACGCTTTGGAATAATTATGAAGATCATCATAAATAGCTCCGATATTATTTAACTCTATTGCTACACGTTTTTCATCTCCCAGTATTTCTTCTAACTTCAGGGCTTTGAAGCTGGAGTTAAGCGATTCATTAAAATTTCCCATCGATGAATAAGTCGTAGCTATGTCAGAAAATAAAATAGCTCTTGCTTCCCTATTATCCAATACTTTAAACAGATCAAGTGCCTTGAAATAATTTTGCAAGGCTTGCCTGTAATCACTCCGGCGTTGCATAATATTTCCCAGGTTATGGAAGTAGTAAGCTTCACCTGTCTTGCCGGCATGAGAAATAACAACATCCTTTGATTGAATAAGCTTAGCGGAGAAAAGCCTAACATAATTATTATAAAAAAGCGCTGCTTTAAAACTGCTTTCTTCATAGTACAGATCAGAAAGAGAAATAAGAATATTAAGTTTTGTTGTATCGTTATTTACTTCTCTAAATTGCTCACGAAGTAAATTGGCCCTGTTTTGTAAGGTATGGGCCCTGTTTTGTGCATTTCCGGAAAATGAGAATATTAAAAAAAAGATCCATAAAAACATCAAATTCCTCATGCTGTAAAGTAAAGAAATATTCATTAATGTGGGAATCAAAAAAAAGCATTCATAACGTTAAAGATGCTTTTAAACATCTTAAAAAAGTACTTTAAACTCTACTAAATTTATTTGCGGGCATACAGTAGGCAATACACGACAAACAAATTCAGGATAATACATAGAGGTATGCCATATTTGAACTTATGCTTTGAAGCCTTATGATACAAAGGTATTTGCATCCCAACATAAATTCCCGAAGCGCCTAAAACAAGCGCGAGTAACCATAAACCGGCTTCAGAAACGCGGCTGCCCTTATGTTTTGATTGAAATTTATCATAACACATAACTATATATGCTATGAAATTTACGGCAATTATATAACCCGTTATTATTTTTTGAAATAAGCTCATCAAATTTATTAAAACAAAAAGCCTTTCCGGGGAGAAAGGCTTTTGAAAGTAGTTTCAGAAATCATTTTTTTAATGAATCTCTTATTTCCATCAGTAACTTTTCCTGTGTTGTCGGTTCAGGTTCTACTGTAGGCGCCTCAGCTTCTTTTTTCTTCATTCGGTTAATTGCTTTAATCAACATAAACATAACTAAGGCAACAATAACAAATTCAATACTCACCGTAATAAATGTTCCATATTTTACAGCCACTTCCGCGGCTGTTTCTTTTCCGTCAGCACCAATTTGAGCAGGTTTTAAAACCCATTTCCATTCATTAAAATCTTTGCCCTGTATCATTCCTACCAACGGCATGATCATCCCGTTAATAAAAGCGGTTGTAATTTTAGTAAAGGCCGCACCCATTACAAAACCTACGGCTAAGTCAATCAGGTTGCCCTTCATGGCAAATTCCTTAAATTCTTTAATAAAACTCATACTGTTGTTTATTTATAAAAATTAATTATTCCCTAATACTTTTAAAAGCTCATCCAATTTAGGGGTTAAAATAATTTCTGTTCTCCTGTTCTTTTTTCTTGCCTCAGGTGTTTTAGCCGGATCTAAAGGAAAAAATTCTCCCCTACCCGCGGATGTAATACGTGTAGGATCTATTTTTGCATTTTGCAATAAAATTTTAGTAACCGACGTAGCACGCATTACGCTTAGGTCCCAGTTATCCTTTATTTCTCCCGCACCTTTCATGGGAACATCATCTGTATGGCCTTCCACTAAAATATTTATATCTACATTTTGCTCCAATACTTTAGCCACATTTTTTAAAGCTTCAACTCCTTTAACCTGCACCTCTGTTTTACCGCTTGCAAATAATAACGATTCATCCATACTCACATATACTTTCCCGTTTTTTTGAGTAATGGTTAATCCTTTATTTTCGAAATTAAATAAAGCATCCTGTAATTTCTTTTTCAAATCGGCAGTAGCCTGATCTTTTTTCTTCAACACATCTTCCAATTCGTTCACACGCGCTTCTCTTTTTTTCAATTCAACCGATAAAGCATCAAGGTCTTGCTGTTGCTTATTAAGTCGAAGTTCCAGGGCTTTCAGCTCATCTTCTTTCTTTAATAATTGCTCTTGAGTTAACTGTAATTTTCCGCTCAAAGCCGCGTTATCTTTTTCTGATCCTGCAAGCATACGGTTATATTTATCCAATAACTGATCGTTTACCAAATTAAGCTTATCATACTTATTGCTAAGTAACCGCAAGTTAGTTCCAAGTATGGAAGTATCTCTCTGTAGGCCGGCTAATTCCTTTTCTTCCTTTGCCATTTTTTCTTTGGCTTCAGTAAAAGCGGTCTCACATTCCTGGCTTGCTTTTTTAGCTGCAGACATATTTGTTTCGCAATCTGCTAACTTACTTTTAGTCTCTTCAAATTTACGTTCCGGAACGCAGGCGCTTAATACAGTTAAAAGGCACAGGGAAAAACATATTGCTTTCATTTAATTTATTTTAAACAAAAATAAATGTAATAGCAGTGTAAGAGAGGGACAAACCCTTTATTTATTAACAAGTAACTCTTGTTAATTATTTAACCGGTGCTAAAGCCTTATCAAGGCGTGCCGAAACAATATCGGCTAATTGCGCAAAATATACGCTAATGATCTTTGAAGGGTTGTTAACTGTTGCAGGCAAGTAGGTTTCAGCAATGCCCGAATTTATTTCCCTGGCATCATAAGTATAAACCGTATAATGCATAATAATTTTACGGGGCGAATTACCGGCATTCATATCTGCCGGGGATCCGGTAAGCGATTTAATATCCAGTTCATTAATAAATAAGTACAGATCCGTTTTATACTTCCCGTATAGATAGGGAACCAATGTTGCGTTTTTAAGCTTGGCATTCATAAAACGACTGTCTGTATTACTCTCCACATTCAGCTGTCCTTTTTCTATGGCCTTTTCTTCTTTTTCTTTACCCGGCGCTTTATAATTAGCTTGGTTAGGAACCTTTTGGTATTGATAGCTCAGGTATTGATAAATATTGGCAAGGTCTGCTTTGGTTTTTACGGTATCTTCCAGCAGATCGGTAACTCCCATTTTAGATTTTAATTTCTTATATAACTGCTCATTTAAGCCGTCGCGCATGGTCGCCTTTATCTGCTTTGCGGTAAGCTTTGATTCTTTATTGATCAGGAAATCAATTTCACTTAGGTACATCCTATTCTCAAAAGGGATGATCATGATCTTATGTTTTTTCAAAGGCTCTTTTCCGGGTAAAGGAGTTGTGCCTGTACCGATCGTTTTATCCTGCGCTTTTGTATAAAAGCAAAACACACAAGATATAAGACATAGGATGAGCCTGATTTTATACATACTGTTTAATTTACCCATGGCCCTTTTATAACCAGCAGATCAGAAAAAAGTTACTTGAAAAAATGCACAAAATCGTTAAGGTTAGCATAAAGCATCAGCCCTAATAAAAATGCCATACCAACATATTGAGCATACGTTAACACTTTCACACTCGGCGTTCTGCGCGTGATCATCTCATATAAGGTAAATACCACGTGGCCTCCGTCTAATGCAGGAATAGGCAATAAATTCATAAACGCTAATACGATTGACAAAAAAGCTGTACGGTTCCAGAATTCTTCCCAGTTCCATTCGTTGCCAAACATTTTAGCCATGCCTTTAAAGCCGCTTAAATGCTTATAAGCTCCCGTTTGCGGAGAAAATAACAATTTAAATTGCCTTACATAAAAATTTAATTTATCAAAAGTCATGGATACGCCGGCAGGAAACGATTCAAAGAAACCAAAGGTTTTAGTTTCAACACTAATGATTCCTAATTTTACCAGATCATCGGCTCTGCCTGCAAATTTAGCTCCTATTTTACTTTCCGAAGTTACTTGTACAGGTACCGCTAATTTCTCAGTGCCTCTTAAAACATTTAACGTAATTGTTTTGCCCGGAAAGCTTTTAAGCGCTTCTTTAAATTGATCGTGAAATTTTACAGGGATGGAATCATTAATGGCTATGATTCTGTCAGAAATTTTTAAGTCGGCATTTTTATTAACGGACCCGTCTGTAAATTCAGCAAAAATAGCCGGTGTACGAGGTGTTCCAAAACCGAATTTTTCGGATGTAGCAATCTGATCTAAAAAATTTCTCGGTAAAACAACCTCAACTTTTTCACCGTTACGATCCAACTGAACTGTATGGCCCAATAGGATTTCTATTCTTAGATCATCCAGATATTTTAAAGGCTTACCGTCTACGGAAATGATTTTATCCCCGGTTCTAAAGCCTACTGCCATTCCTAAAGAGTCAGAACATTCAATCCCGTCTTTTAAGCTGCTCATCGGAATTTTTTCTTCACCCCAGGTAAACAATACCATCGCATAAATAATAAACGCCAGTAACACATTTACAATAATACCGCCCAACATTACTATTAATCGCTGCCATGCCGGGTGTGCCCTAAACTCCCAAGGTTCAGCCGGTTTATTCATTTGTTCGGTATCTAAACTTTCGTCTATCATTCCGGCAATTTGCACATAACCGCCCATCGGGAACCAACCTAACCCATATTCTGTATCGCCTATCTTCTTCTTAAAAATAGCAAAGTTTAAAACTCCGGGAAGCGGAAATAAGAAATCAAAAAATAAATAAAATTTATCTACCCGTATTTTAAAGGCACGGGCAGCAATAAAATGTCCGAACTCATGCAGTAATATTAATAACCCTAAACTGGCAATGAATTGTGAAATCTGGATAAAAGTTCCCATATATGGTTGTGAAGCTGCTTTTTTTAATTAGTTTACGAATATACTAAGGAATGGCAACGTAATGGCAATAAATTACCGGTTTTTAGATAATTTAGGCCTTATTAGCCTACAATAACATGCTTTTTGAGTAATTCGGAAGCAAGGATACGTGTTTCTTTATCGCATTGCATATAGTCTTCAATAGAGGGTGCTTTTATAAGCGGCATTCTCGTTAAGCAGGACTCAATCACATCGCTCATTTGTAAAAACCCGATCTTATCTTCTAAAAAAGCTTGCACAACCATTTCGTTAGCGGCATTTAACACACAAGGCATATTGCCTCCTTTGTGCATGGCGTCAAAAGCCAACCCTAAATTTCGGAACACCGTTGTATCTGCTTTTTCAAATGTAAGCTGAGGATAATTTAAAAAATCGAAGCGCGGAAAATTATTTTTTATTCTGTCCGGATACGTAAACGCATATTGAATGGGCAGTTTCATATCGGGCAAACCCATTTGTGCTTTCATACTGCCATCAGTAAACTGAACCAGGCTGTGCACAATACTTTGCGGATGTACGATCACATCAATTTGCTCAGGCTTTAAATTAAATAACCATTTGGCTTCAATTACTTCAAGCCCTTTATTCATAAGACTTGCAGAGTCGATGGTTATTTTTGCACCCATTACCCAATTAGGATGTTTAAGTGCCTGCTCTTTTTTAACAGCCGCTAAAAATGTTTTATCTTTTCCGCGGAAAGGGCCGCCGCTTGCCGTTAAATAAATTTTTTCTATTTCGTTTTGAAACTCTCCCGCCAAACATTGAAAAATAGCGGAGTGTTCCGAATCTACCGGGTAAAGGTTCACGGCATTATCATACGCGAGTTTGGTTACTATATCTCCGGCAACTACTAAGGTTTCCTTATTAGCCAGTGCTACCGGTTTTTTATATTTAATGGCATTAATGGTGGAAGCAAGTCCGGCATACCCG
>JBBRHI010000065.1:0-10004 GCA_038222995.1 Bacteroidia bacterium
GTGTAAGGTAATTTCGGGCAGGTCTTTTCCTTCCGGGTAACCGGCTTCTATTAAGAGCTGTCTTACCTTTTCGGGATTGTAGGTATATCCTTTTACGATTTTATCGTTAAACGACGGTAAGCCGTTTGGTATAAAGCCCGCTGTGGCCGGGTAACCGATGTTCTTCCGAAAATACTTCACCATCTTTTCCCGGTCAAAAGCATAATTAATGGCTTTACGCAACGCTTTTATGCGTAACGGCGATTTTTTAACGATGTCCATATTATCATCTACCAGTATCCCTAAATAATCGGTTTTAAGGAACGTTTGTTTCTGCAAATTAAATTTTTGACCGTAGCTGTGCTGCAGATCGCCGTTTTTATCCAACACCTCATTAATATTAAACGCATCGGCGCCGCTCAACATATCATACTTTCCGTTTAGTAATTCCATAAAAGCGGTTTCACGGTCTTTTACAAACGATAAGGTTACGGCGTCTAAATACGGCAAACGGTTTTTTCCGTCGAACTCAAAATAATTTTCATTTTTTAAAAGCACCAGCTTGGTTCCTTCTTCCCACAGCTTAAACTTAAAAGGGCCTGTGCCTACGGGGTTTCTTCTAAAATCCTGCCCGTACATATCAGTAGCCTCAAAGGGAACGATCGAAAAATATTTCATCGTCAGCACACTTAAAAAAGCGCTGAAGGGTTCTTTTAAATATACAATAAAGGTACTGTCGTTGGCGGCGCTAAAGCCTTTATAATTTGTTTTTTCCGACCGGTCAATATTGGTTAACAACGACATGGCGCTGCTGGTTTTAGGATCGTACAGGCGGTTAAAAGAAAATACCGCGTCTTTAGCGGTTACCCTTCTGCCTTTACCGTTATCAAAACATTTGTTGTCATGAAAATACACATCGTCCCTTAAAATAAACGTATACATTAAACCGTCGTCGCTCACATACCATTTTTTTGCAATACACGGCATTACGTTTAAAGAATCATTCATTTGCAGCAAGCCGTTAAACAGCTGGTTTACGGGCCAAATATCTTCTAAATTATTGGCGGTAGCGGGGTCAAGGCTGCTTACACCGGCCATTTCGTTATAGTTAAATACCGTGCGGGTATCCTCTTCCGAACCCGAATGATAACAGCGGCTTGTAAATAATAAAACAACAACAGGTAAAAAGATCAGCCTTATATAGAGAGGTAATTTCGTCATCAGCATAGGTTAATAGTATATATAATCAATATTAAGCAAATACAGGCCTGTTTTTTTAAACTATTTCAACAGTTTTTCACATTATCATGTCAATTCTTACAAATTGTATAAATTAGTAACTTGTTAATTAAAAACTCTAAAATGAAGAAACAGGTTTTATTGGTTCTGTTGGTATTGGTAACTGCTTTTTTAAGCGCCCAAGATCAAGATGATGCGTTGGTAAAAGTGTCGGCAGAAAATGCTTCGGTAAAAATGAAGCTTGGTAATTATGAAGATGCGCTGGGTGATTATCTTCAACTGCTGAATGAAGACCCTAAAAATGAAACTTACAATTACAATGTAGCGGTATGTTACCTTAACAGTAACGTGAATAAGGCTAAAGCCGTGCCTCACTTGGAAATTGTGACCCGTAAAGAAAAACACGATCCCAATGCAGATTATTTACTGGGCAGGGCATACCAGTATGCAAACCGTTTTGACGATGCCTCCAACACCTTTAAAAAATTTAAAGCAGACGCTAAAGGCACCGTTTACAATTTAGTAGATGCGGAGTTACAGATACAACATTGCATTAACGCTAAAGAATTAATGAAATACCCTGTAGATGTTATTTTCCAAAACCTTGGTGCTAACATTAATTCGGCTTACAGCGATTATTATCCCTTTGTAACCTCTAACGAATCATTTGTTGTATTTAATACGCGCCGCCCCGAAAAAAATGCGGTGAAGCTTGATAACGGGATGTACGGCAACTCTATTTACATTTCTAAAGTAGTAAACGGAGAATACATGAAAGCCTCGCCGATAGGAGCCCCTATTAATGCCGGTAATGGCGGTATGGAAGTGATAGGCTTAAGCGCTAACGGTGAAAATATTTTATTGTATTTGCCTGAAGGGCTTGGTAAAGGAAATATATTTATGAGTAAAATGGATGCCGGGGGCAATTTCTCAAAGCCTGAAAAGCTGGATGCTAAAATAAATTCGGGAGGCGATGAAATCGCTGCCTCTATTGCGCCCGACGGTAATACGTTGTTTTTTGCCAGTAACCGTAAAGGCGGCTTAGGCGGTACAGATATTTATTTATGCAAAAAGATCGGTACCCGATGGTCGGAGCCCCAAAACGCCGGTGCTGATATTAATACACCCTATGATGAAGATTTTCCTAACATTTCCCCCGACGGTAAAATATTATACTTCTCCTCTAAAGGCCACACCAGTATGGGCGGTTACGATATCTTTAAATCTAATTTAGATGAGAATTTTGCTTTTTCGAAACCAAAGAATTTAGGGTACCCGATTAATACGACCGATGATGATATGAATTTCAGGATCTCTAAAAACGGGAAGTACGGTTACATTGCCACTGCAAAACCGGGGGGACAAGGAGATTTTGATATTTACCGTGTTTCATTTAATGAAATAGAAAGCGATTACTCTGTGGTGATCGGGGAACTGTCAACTAAAGATAACGAAACCATTAATTACGCGGATGTGTTTATTTCGGTAAGCAATAATATTTCGAAAGAAGCCGTTGGTAACTATTTGCCAAACCCTGCCACCGGAAGGTTTGTGGTGATATTACCTCCGGGGAAATACCAGATGAACATTGAAGCGCCGGGCTATAAAAACCTGGTTAAAAATATCGAGATCTACGACAAAGCATCGTACCAGGCTGAAATTGAAATGAAAATTGAACTTTCTAAATAAAGCGTTGTTAGTAACATACAACCATGGAATTCAGCTCTAAGTTAATAGAACAGGCCGTAGCTCACTTTTCGGGATTACCCGGTGTAGGAAAAAAATCGGCCCTGCGGTATGTATTATACCTTATAAAACAAGACCCGCAGGAAGTAGGTAATTTTGCCGAGGTATTAAAAGCACTGAAGAGCGATTTAAAATATTGCAAAAATTGTAATACCATTTCCGATCATGATATATGTGATGTATGTTCCAATACGGCTCGGCACCACCATACAGTATGTGTAGTGCAGGATTACAGGGATGTAATGGCCATTGAAAATACGGGCTTCTACAAAGGCGTGTACCACGTATTAGGCGGCCTAATTTCTCCCATGGAAGGTATTGGGCCGGGTAATTTAACCATTACTGCTTTAATAGATAAAGTGGCAACGGGTGGTGTAAAAGAAATAATTCTGGCTTTAAATGCAACGATGGAAGGGGAAACTACCGGTTTTTTTATATTTAAAAAACTGGCAGAATACGATGTTACCCTCTCTGCCATAGCGCGTGGCATTGCCGTAGGCGATGAACTGGAATATACCGATGAGGTAACCCTTGGCCGTTCTATCGTAAACCGTATCCCTTACAATAACAGTTTAGTACGGTAAGTTACCCGTCATTGCGATCCGGCGCAGATAAAAATAATTTTATACAAGAACGTTGAAATTTTTTGGGCGCACGGGTAGGCTGCTACGGGCTTCGCTTTGCTTCGGTTTTTTGTTCGCTGAAGGTGTGAACAAAAGAACTAAACCCTTTTGCATCCTTGGCGAAGGTTAATTTTCTATCCTAAGTTCAAGCTACACCTCATGCGTTACGGTGCGTAAGGGATTGCAGCAGAAATCCTTTTTGTTCCGCAGGACAAAAAGATTGTAGTGAAAAGCCCGGCCCGCCAACCGGCGGGATACGCCAAAATAAAAGTAAAAAACAAAAGAACCCCGGTTATATTTTATTGTAACTAACAACACACTACACTATCTGAAAAATTAAGAAATGTCAGATTACTTCTCTTCCTCATCAATTAAATTACCTAAATAATATGACAGCAATGTAATTTTTTCTTTTCTCTTTATGGAATAATCCGTTTCCTTTCATCAAAAGGTAAATTCTAAAAAACCAATTATGAAAACAATTGTTAGTATTGCTTTAAGCTTAATTATATTCGGCGCAAGCGCAGCAGAAACGGAAAAGATCCTTAAATCAAAACCGGAAAAAATAGTAGTGTATACACAAGGCGCGCAGGTGCACCGTTCGGCATCGGTTACGTTAGTTGCCGGGCAAAACACCTTTATTTTTTCAGGCCTCGAAAACTGCATAAACCCTGCGGCTATTCAGGCTTCGGGAAACGGTAATTTTATTATTGCCGATATACAGCATGAGGTACATTACCCCGAATTGGATAAAGCTAAACTGGAAGGCGATGTACGCTATAAAAAGTTGTTGAAGAATATTAACGACAGTATCAGGGAAATGGATTACCAGTTGGAAGACATTACCGGGAAAATGGATGTATTAACAACCGAAAAAAGTGTGCTGTTAAATTATAATCTTTACAAAGGCTTATCTAAAAAAGACAGTATTGCTTTATTAAAAGAAGGCTTAACCTATTTACGTGAAAAATTATTTAACATCAATACAGAGCAATTAAAACTGAAACGCGAAAAAGAAAAATTACAGTTAAAGAAAACTGCGTTAAATGATCGTTTAACGAACGTGGGCAGGGAACTATCTAACGAAACTAACGGCGAAGAAGCACAAACCGATTACCGGATTTTAGTACATGTCATTGCCGAACAACCGGGAACAGCCGTTATTAATTTAAACTATTACATTACCAATGCAGGTTGGCTGCCTTCTTACGATTTAAGGGCCGTATCGAACGAACAAAATGTAAAGCTTACGTATAAAGCACAAATTCACCAGGAATCAGGCACAGACTGGGCAAACGTTCGCCTGGTATTATCTACCGCAAACCCTAACCGCTCATACAACTTACCCGCACTAACGCCTTTTTATTTGGGAAATACGGTGTATTCCTATAAAAACAAAAAAGCCTACGATAACTATCCGTCAACTCCGTCAAGCGGCGCGGTAAGCAGTGAAACTTCTGAACTTGAAAAACAAGATGTGAAAGGGATGAATGCGCTTGCTCAGAACGCCTCTGATTATACTTCGGTAAGTGAAAACGTGATAGAAACAGAATATGAAATTAAACTGAACTATAATATCCCGAGCGACGGAAAAGAACATTTTGCGGCCATTATGGTAAAAGACCTTAAAACATTTTACAGGTACAAAGCAATCCCGAAATTAAACAACAACGTGTATTTAACGGCAGTGCTGCCTGACTGGGAAGATGCTATTACCATAGGAGGTGAAGCATCGGTGTATTATGACGGATCTTATGTGGGAGCAACAAGCTTGGTACCGGGCGGTACGGAAGATACCATTCAGCTGTCTTTAGGTATTGATAAAAACATCGCGATCAAACGCCAAAAAATAAAAGATAAATGTTCGCAGAAAATATTGGATAATGATATCATTCATCAATATACATTTGAGATTACGATGAAAAATTCACGCAACTCAAAAATAGAGATAGAAGTGGAAGATCAGTTACCGTTAGCTTACGACAAGTCCGTAACGATTGACCCCACGGAGACATCAGGCGCTAAACGGGATGAGGTAACCGGTGCTTTAACCTGGAGGGTATCCATAGCGCCGAAGGATAATAAAAAACTGACGTTGATATACCGCGTAAAAGCGCCAAAAACAATGGCTGTAGCGGTTAATTAAATTTAACAAAACAATTTTCGGTAAGTTGTGTTATATAAACGTCTGTATAAACCATACAGGCGTTTTTTATTAAATAAAGCCGGCTTACAAATTAATAGTGCCGGTTTAAAGGAGATTGTTATTTTTGTGATATGTACGAGTATGAAAATGCGTTTATAGAAATGTACAAAGGAGCAACTTATGCGCCTTTAACAAGCTGGGATATTTCCTGCAAAAACATTTACGGCGCTATAAATACAGGCCAGGAATTACAATGCCTTAAAGCATTGGAGAAAGAATATAACTGGGGGCAATTCCCGGAATTACGAACTCCTTTACTGCACAAAAAAACGCTTGTGATTACCAATTTTCAAAAAGAAATTATATGGGTAAGCCGCCGTTTCTATCACATGACGGGTTATTTGCCTTCGGAAGCAATCGGCAAAAAACCTACCTTTTTACAGGGCCCCGATACAGATAAAGAAATGCTTTACAGGATCAGCGAAAAAATAAAAGCACTGGAGCCTTCAAATACTAAGATCTTGAATTACAAAAAAGACGGGCGTCAGTACACCTGCGATCTCGAGATTCACCCGATCTTTAATAAATCGAACGCGCCGGTTAATTTCGTAGCTATTGAGTTTGAAACCGTTTAGTAAGGCCGGTAAGCAATGCGGCCGATGCAGTACACCATTTCTTTGTAAACCTGAAGCCGTTTCCGAATGCGATTGCCGGAAAATAGAACTATCATTTGAAGAAACACAATTTATTGCCGCAGCCTATAAGGACTGTGTTTGTAATAAATGCCTGCTCGAATTAAAAGAAGAATTTAACAGATTGCAGAAACCAAGAGCGATCTTCAGTTGGAGCGGGGGTAAGGATTCTGCCTATTGCCTGTATAATGTATTAACGGAAAATGTATTTGACGTAAAATACCTGCTCACAACGGTTAACGCAACTTTTAAAAGAGTTTCCATGCATGGTGTGCGTGAAGAATTGTTGAACCAACAAGCGGATGCCATCGGTATTCCTTTAATAAAGGTTGAGGTAAGAGAAGGCACCAATGCAGAATACGAGGAGCAAATGGAAGTACTTCTTCTTAAAGCAAAAGCGGAAGGAATTGAATACGTTATTTTCGGTGACATTTTTTTGGAAGACCTGAGAGCCTATCGGGAAGCTAATCTTGCTAAAGTGAACATGAAAGCGGTTTTCCCTTTATGGAAACAAAATACAACAGAGCTGATCAATGGGTTTATGAGTAAAGGTTTTAAAACAATAACCTGCTGTATTAATGACGGTTATTTAAATGAAGCCGCAGTCGGAAAAGAAATAGATAAAGAATTTTTAAAGACCTTACCGGCGCATGTGGATCCCTGCGGGGAAAACGGCGAATACCATACGTTTTGTTATGCAGGCCCTGTTTTTAAAAAAAGCATTCCGTTTACAATAGGTGAAAAAGTATATAAGCCTTTAGAATTAAAATTAAGCGATGAGTCGGACAGTACTGAAGCAGTTGTTACCAAAGGCTTTTGGTTTGTTGACTTAATTCCCTGTTGATTTTCGGTTAAACATTGATACGCTATTTAGGTATTACATGTATTGATAAATAATCTTATTATAAATTACATATATTGATTTTTATAATACGTCCCATGTTAAGGGCTTTCCTGAATTCCTGAAAAATAAATCCCGTCTCTCGTTAATGAGCCGGGATTTATTTTTGTGTTTTATAAAAGCCGCGTTAACTATTCTTCTGCTGCATTCATCATATTCATTTTACGGATAAATTGTTTGCGTTTTTCAGGGCTGCAAATGGTATATTGAAAACCGGGACCGCTTTTAACATCTTGTTTCCGGTCTTTCGGTTTTAAGTTTTTAATGTCATTATTAAACTCGGCATTGCTGCTCACCACGTTCATCACCCCTTTAAAATAGCTGAAGAAATACCAAGTTTGAGGATCAAGCTCCAAATACATATTAAACGTATCGCCTCCTTTTTTCTTAATTACCTGTATATTTCCGGGAACCTGTTTATATACCTCGGTTGCATTAACTGAGCCGATCCCGATTTTTCCCGTTGAAATAAAAGAGCGTGTTTTTTCATCGTATTTCATTTGCATATTGGTGATCATAAATGTTTTATCCAACTCTTCCGGAAATTTTTTAATATTACCGTATAAGTTTAAATCAGCAATAGCTTTATCCGATTTTTCTTTTCCTAATATTTCGGTGATCCCTTTTATAAAAACAACATTACTAAAATCAACAGGGGTTAGTGTGTTTTCGTATACTAAAATGTCTTTATACATTTTTTTCAAAGCGCCTTTATCAAAGAAAAAATCAATAGTGGTCATCATCTCAAACGTAGCCGAATCATTAATGGTGCTATGCGTGGCAATACCCATGCTGTTAAATTTCACTTGGCCCAAATCAGCACCCAGGTCCATTTTGCCTTCCGCGTACACTTTACAGTTATTTGTATTTAAACTGATCAGGTTTCCGGGTAAACTTTGTTCCACAAACTTTTCTTTATTACTGATCACGTATTCACCGCGTTGCTTATTAAATCCTAAAAAGCCGTCGGCGCCAATAACATCCACATCTTTTCTGCCTTCCTTTAAAGAGATGAAAGACGAATAGACCTTACCCGAATCGGGACCGTAGATAATAGCGGAACCGATCTCTTTACCGTTCACATCTTTCGCGTCGGCAGGTATAGGGATTAATATTTCTTTCGGATCTATTTCACCGTTAAATTTTAAATAAGCTTTCCCGATCCTTCCGCAATTGTGAACAATCTTCGTTCCGCCTTCGTAGGTGAGAAACTTATTGGACGCGTACAAAAATACCTTACCGGCAAAGCTGAAATAATCGTTAAACTGAAATTTGGCATCTTCGCCAATCACACCTTCCGAAATGGTTTGTCCCGTGGTGTCAGGTTTTATGGTATTAAACTTAATTAAATACGGCTTATTGTTTTCATCCAGATACTGGTATTCGCCTGTGGCAATATAATTTTTCCTGCCTGCAATATATCCTGTTACATTTCTTATAGTGTGGTATTTAGTAACAGTATTTGCCAAAATAACGGCATTTTTTAATGTATCCATTAAAGCATTTTTTCTGACAGTCACTTTTCCCGAGTCCGGAAATATTCTTGCATCCGCCACATTTATAAAAGGAACGTTAATACAACTTATAATATATTTCCTGATATTGTAATTGGCCGCGGGTGCAATAAACCGCAAAGAATCCTGTTTTGGATGCACGGAAATAAATTCGGGTCCTTCCAGGTCGAGTGCATTGTCAAGGTTTCTGTCAAGTTTTTTCTGATCATCGCCCAACTGTATCTCTTCACTGTCCATATACCATTTAAAACGATCCATATAGGCAATATATTGATTTTTAGGGAACCTAACGGTCGACCCCTTTCCGTTAGCCACAAATTCACCAACCCGTTTATCAAGGTCCATTTTTGTGTTAACATTGTCCGATGCAAAGGTTAAACCCTCTTCTTCAATAGCCCTTAGGTGAAAATTAGCGGTGTCGGAGAAAAACTGGTGTTGCTTAAATAAAATATTAACGGCCTCCAGATCTGCTTTCACTAAATCAACCGTTCCTTTTCCGTGCAATTCCTGGGGGCTTAAAGAATATCGCCCTGCAAACGTACATTTGCCGTTATAGGTTTTAAACGGGCTTGCTTTATTGGTTCCGCACATCACATCTTTGTAAGGCATCCAATGAATAAATACGGTATCACCGTGCGCCTGCGGAAATTCAATAGGATCGATCTGTTCCTTAATGTCAAAAGAAGTGGCCATTGTATTCATACTATCGGGAAAGAAAATAAAATCCTTCGATTTTGTAGTAGAGGTCACATAATTTAAATCGCCGTCGGCCCTTAATCCTTTATTGCTTAATCGTATTTCATTTTCAAATTTTGCCTTACCTCCGTATACTTGGTATCCTCCGGGAGGTGTATTCCTTACAAACCCTAAAGAATAATCCGGTTGCAGTGATAATTTTTCACGGAACGTCGGGAAGATCCCTGCCGATGAAAATTCACCTTCAAATATTAAACCTTCATTCCGGAAGTTATCCAAACTGTCCATCGTAAAAGGGTCGAGCTTATAATAAAACTTATCGCGGTTATATACCCCTTTAAAAATAGTTTTCTTGTCGTAAAACGTGTAGCTTTCTTTAAAGCTTTGAAATGTAGGGAAAGTAGGGGCTTTACCAAACCCGCTGTGGTTTTTAGGAGCGTCTATCCTTAGCTCACCGTTTAGGTTCTC
>JBBRHI010000066.1:0-9986 GCA_038222995.1 Bacteroidia bacterium
TAAAAAGTATGGTTTTATTGATAAAGAAGGGAAAGAAGTTGTGAAACCTATGTATGATGATATTGATAATTTTGATGTGATCCGTGGAGGATGGGCAAGGGTAAAGCTTAATAAAAAATATGGCTTTATTGATAAAACAGGTAAAGAAGTAATTAAACCAATGTACGACGGTATTGACAATTTTGATATAGCACGCGATGGCTGGGCAAAAGTAAAGCTCAATAAAAAATATGGTTTTATTGACAAAGCAGGGAACGAAATTGTGAAGCCTATCTATAACGAGATTGATGGATTTGATGTATTAAGAGAAGGGTGGGCAAGAGTAAAAATTGGAAATAAATACAGCTTTATTGATAAAAAAGGAGTTGATATTGCCATCACTCCTACTCAATAATAATAGTACTACTTTGTTAATCGGCCCCAAACGCCTAATGGCAGCTTAATGCCACTTTTAGCGTTTAAATATAATTCGCCTATACTTAATTCAGACGTATGTTTCACAGCAAAAGGTTGCAGTAAGTTTTGCGGCACCAATGCCGAAAAGCCCAGTGAATAGGCATTTAAGATCAATAAATGGTGTTTAGGATCGAGGATCTGTAAAACACTGTCCATCATCTCTAAAATATTATCTTCCAGCTTCCATTTTTCTCCGTTCGGTCCATGGCCGAAAGCAGGCGGATCCAGAATAATGCCTTGGTAAAAATTTTCGCGCCGCTGCTCTTTCTTCACAAACTTTAAAGCATCGTCAATCATCCAACGGATATTATCCAAATTAGATTTTTGCATGTTTTCATTTGCCCAATTAACCACCTGTTTAATACTGTCTACATGCGTTACATCCGCACCTGCGGCCCTAGCGGCAATACTCGCACCGCCTGTATAGGCAAATAAGTTTAAAAATTTTGGTTTTTCAAGCGGTTGCAAATAATTATAAATCACATCCCAATTACAAGCCTGTTCCGGAAAAATACCCACATGTTTAAAAGATGTTAAACCTAAACGAAAGGTTAATGTACTTTTTTTAGTTCTTCCTTCTAGGGTATAATCAATAGTCCATTGCTCCGGCATTTTTTTTAGCGCCTTCCATTCACCGCTTGAACTGCTTTTAGAAATAAATTTTACATGTGCCTGCTTTTCCCATTCACCGGCGGAATATATTTTTTTCCAAACGGCTTGGGGCTCAGGACGTATCGTAATAAATTTTCCGAAACGTTCCAGTTTTTCAAAATCACCGCAATCCAGCAATTCATAGTCTTCCCAATGGGTTGGCGTTAATAATTCCATGGTGTGAAATTAAGAATTTAGATCGTAATTATAGGAGGAAGTAGTAAAAAGAAGGGTGTTAATAAAAGGGTTTAGCAAAAGGGCTCGCCATTAACTAAAATTTCTACTTTAGTTAAATTATGCAGAAATTACAATCATCGTTTATCGCGCTTATCAGTGTGTTTTTCTTTTGGGGCTTTGTGGCTGCAAGTAACGGTATTTTGATCCCGCTTTTTAAAGAAAAATTTACACTCACCCAGTTTCAATCACAACTGGTTGACCTCTCTTTTTATGCCGCTTATTTCTTCGGCTCCGTTATCTATTTTTTCACATCGCGCGCTATAGGTGATCCTATTAATAAAATAGGCTATAAAAAAGCATTGATCCTTGGTCTTCTTGTTTCAGCCGTTGGCTCACTGCTGTTTATCCCGGCTGCCGGTTCTAATTCTTATCCTTTATTATTATGCGCCTTATTTGTAATTGGCCTGGGGTTTGCCTTACAACAAATTGTTGCTAATCCTTTTGTTATAAATTTCGGCCCTAAAGAAACCGGCGCGCACAGGTTAAGCTTAGCAGGGGGAATCAATTCTTTCGGTACCACTATCGGTCCCGTTATTTTAAGCTATGCCTTATTTGGCAATATTAATGCGCCTGCCGCAGCCGACAGTAGTTTAGATGCCGTAAAAATTCCGGCCTTGGTGCTTTTCACTCTATTTATTTTATGCTCCTGCATTTTATGGTTTTCTAAACTTCCCGAAGTAACTACTTCCGAAAAATTAGATAAAGATTTGGGGGCCTTAAAGTACCCGCAACTCACTTTAGGGATGCTGGCTATTTTTATATATGTGGGCGTAGAAGTAACGATACAAAGTAATATGGGGGCTTTATTGGCAATGCCGGAAATTAAAGGAATTGATCATACAAAGATTTCACATTTTATTTCATTGTATTGGGGAAGCTTAATGATTGGGCGTTGGACAGGCGCTTTAGCAGTTTTTAATTTCAGTAAGGTAACAAAGCTAATTATGCAAATCGTTACACCATTAGCTGCCTTTGGGATTATTTGCGGTGTAAATTATTTAAGGGGAAGCCATGTTGAGGACTACCTGTTTTACATTCCTTACATATTACTGGCCACCGGTATTTTTATTTTTTCGGGAAATAATCCGGCCCGAACCTTAATGATCTTAAGTTTAACAGGCGGCGTTATGATGATCATCGGTTTGGTAAGCACGGGTAATTTAGCCTTGTATTCATTTATAAGCGGCGGATTGTTTTGTTCGGTGATGTGGCCCTGCATTTTTGCATTAGCCATTAACGGTTTAGGGAAATATACAAATCAAGGTTCATCCTTATTAGTGATGATGATATTAGGAGGCGCTATTATACCGCCCTTCCAGGGCTTTTTAGTAGATACATTTAACCCCCACATATCTTATATTGTAACCGTATTTTGTTTCGCCTACCTAGCATGGTATGCATTTAAAGTAACATCCGTATTTAAAAAACAAGGTATTGATTTAGAAACAACCACTGATAGTAATCATTAATAAAAAAACCATTTCTATAATGAAAGTAACCATAAACGTGAAGCTCGTTAATTCGAAATTTAACCAGGCTTATGCCGATAAAGAAAATGAAGGCGATGAAACGGAAGACAACATAAAATATTTGTGGGAAGACGAATTTGAAGTGCAGGGCAACGTTACCAACTTTAAAGTAGTAAATAATACAAGCTATTTATTAAAGGGCTTATACCCTAATAATGATGAATTTTGTTTTGAAATTCCGGATATGACGGTATTGGAATGTACTATGGACAATGGTTCTATGACCTTATTACCTTTTTCAAAAAAAGCGATCAGTAAAACTGAAAAAACAGATACAAAAAACGGCATGACCTTTTATGTGCAACTTAAAAGCATCAGGGATGTTGTAAATCCCATGGCGGGAGTTTATATTTTAAAAGACGATTACCCTAAGGAGTTACTCGAATTATATAATGACGAGGAAGAAGAATAAACTATGATGAATGATAGATCATACAAAATCGTTGCTTTAATCTGTTTATTAATCGGGCGTTTTAGTTATGCTCAACACACCTCTTATGCGGGTTATGTAAATCCTTTTATTGGCACAGGAGGCGCAGGACATACTTTTCCCGGGGCAGTATTGCCTTTCGGGATGGTGCAACTGAGCCCCGATACAAGAATTGACGGGAGTTGGGAAGGTTGCGGCGGATACTACTTTGCAGACTCTGTTATTTATGGGTTTACACATACCCATTTAAGCGGAACGGGTGTAAGCGACTACGGCGATATTTTAGTAATGCCCACTGTTGGCGAACCAAATTTATCCAACAAAAAATATGCGTCAAAATTTTCTCACAAAAACGAAACGGCTTCTGCGGGTTATTATTCCGTGCAGTTAAATGATGATCATATTAAAGCAGAACTTACAGCAACCACAAGGGTTGGCATTCACCGGTATACCTTTCCTAAAACAGATAAAGCCAATATTAATATTGATCTCTTACACCGCGATAAAACATTAAGCTCAAACCTCACGATGGTGGACAGTGTTACGCTTGTCGGCTATCGCACAAGCGAGGCGTGGGCAAGAGAGCAGCATGTATATTTTACCATAAAATTCAGTAAGCCTTTTAAAACAAGTGCTATTGCAACCGTGAAAGAAAAAGTGAGTGCTTCCTCCGAAAAAAAAACTGAAGTTGTTGACGGCGGTACATTTCAATTTGATGTAAGCGACGGTAAGCCGCTGATCGTTAAAGTAGCCATTTCACAAGTGGACGGGATAGGCGCTACTAAAAATTTAATAGCGGAAGCACCCGAATGGGATTTTGACACCTACAAAACAAATGCCGAAACAGCCTGGGAAAAACAATTGTCTAAAATTGAAGTGAGCAGCACCGATAAAGAAAAGTTAACTGTTTTTTATACGGCCCTGTATCATACAATGATACACCCTTCCGTAGCATCCGATGTTGATGGGCGTTACAGGGGGCGTGACCAAAAGATCCATAAAGCGGAAGGCTTTACGCCTTACACCGTGTTTTCTTTGTGGGATACATTTCGCGGCTTACATCCTTTACTGAGCATCATCGAAAAAAAACGAACCGGTGATTTTATTAATACCTTTTTAAATCAGTATAAAGAAAGCGGGCGTTTACCGGTGTGGGAATTATCGGCCAACGAAACAGATTGTATGATCGGCTTTCACAGCGTTTCCGTTATTGCCGATGCCTTTTCAAAAAACATTGGAGGGTATGATACGGTGGCTATCTATGAAGCCATGAAAGCGGCTTCAAACTACAAAGGATTCAGTATCCCTACTTTTAACTCTAATTATTATTTACAAATTGACGATGAGTCGGAAAGTGTTTCTAAAACATTGGAATATGCCTATGACGATTGGTGCGTAGGAGAAGTGGCAAAACGATTACATAAAACCAACGATTACCTTTTATATTCAAAAAGGGCACAGGCTTATAAAAATGTATACGATAAAAAAACAGGTTTTATGCGTCCCCGTAAAAACGGCAATTGGCTTTCTCCTTTTGAACCGCGGGAAGTAAACAACCATTATACAGAAGCAAATGCCTGGCAATATACTTTTTTTGTGCCGCAAGATGTAGACGGATTAATAAAACTAATGGGTGGTGATAAAGCCATGGAAAAAAAGCTGGATGAATTATTTACAACTAACTCACAAACCGAAGGGCGTGACCAACCTGATATTACAGGGCTTATAGGACAGTACGCGCATGGCAATGAACCGAGCCACCACATGGCCTATTTGTATAATTATGTTGGTAAGCCTCATAAATCGCAGGAAAAAATTTATAAGATCCTCACCGAGTTTTATAAAAATTCTCCCGACGGATTAATAGGCAATGAAGATTGCGGACAAATGAGTGCCTGGTACGTATTAAGCTCTATGGGCTTTTACCAGGTTTGCCCCGGGAAGCCTGAATATACAATTGGCTATCCTTTATTCGATACTGTCAAAATTCATTCAGACAGTTTGCACACCTTCGAAATCACGAAGAAAAACGGAGCAGAGCATTTTCAGTACATTCGATCTTATACCTTAAATACAAAAGATCAAAAACGCTTATACTTCTCTCATAACGAATCAATAAACGGCGGCAAATTAGAATTTACAATGCAAGACAAAGCAGACACTGCCGACTTACTAGGTAAACAAACGTTTCAAAGGCCGCATACACGTATTAATGTAAGCCCTTTAGTAATTGCACCGGTAATCAGTACACCGGCCGCCATTTTTAATAACAGCATTACCGTAAGCATGGAACCACCCGCACCTAAAACAGTTTTTTATTATACGTTAAACGGGCAACAACCGGATAAAAGATCGAAACTTTACACGGGTGAGTTTACATGCGATACATCCCTTACAATAAAAGCAATAGCGTATTCAGGAAAGGATAGCAGCTCGGTTACCGTTAGCCGTATTTATAAAAGGCCTAACGATTGGAAAATTACTATATTAAGTAAATACAATAAGCAATACACTGCCGGAGGAGATATAGGCGTTATTGACGGACAACACGGAACCACCAACTGGAGAAGCGGAGAGTGGCAAGGTTACCAAGGTCAGGATTTTGAATGCATTATTGATCTTGGAAAAGTAAAAGCGATAGAACTCATCACATCAAGCTATTTGCAGGATACACGAGCATGGATCCTGTTTCCTAAAAAAGTAGAGTATTTTGTATCGGAAGACGGTAAAAATTTTAAACCTTTCGGAGCTATTGAAAACGGTATAGCTGCTGATGATTATTCTGTGCAGCTGCGATCTTTCAGCACAACCGGCGCCACAAAGGTAAACGCCCGTTATGTGAAAGTAAAAGCCGCTACACTTGGCAAATTGCCTGAATGGCACATGGGCAAAGGTGGTGATGCTTTTATTTTTATTGACGAAATAGAAGTAAGATAAACTTTTATCCGAAGCTCCGGTTTCATATCTTTACATTCTCATAAAAGAAGAGTATGAAATTAAAACTTACGGGCTTTTGTTTAATGTGTATAACACTAGCCGCTTACGCTCAGCCTAAGCAAGGCGTATGGCGCGGGGTATTAGTCTTGAATAAAGAAAAAGCGTTAGAGCTTCCTTTTAATTTTGATATAAAAAACAGCAACGGAAACATTCAATTAATTATCCATAATGCCCAAGAGCGCATTGCGGTTAATGAAACCGTTTTAACCAAAGATTCTTTTAATTTTAAAATGCCGGTATTTGATACAGAGTTTAGAACCAGGCTGATTGGCGATACTTTATTAACAGGTGTATGGATAAATCATACAAAAAAAGAAAATAATACAATTGCTTTTACGGCAAAGTTTGGCAAAGCAAGTCGTTTCATGGTGTATTATAAAAAAGCAACCCACAACTTCAAAGGAAAGTGGGAGGTTACGTTTAGCCCGGGAACGGCCGACAGCAGTAAAGCAATCGGTTTATTCAGCGAATTTAACGAAACAATTACGGGTACGTTTTTAACCGAAACGGGCGATTACCGTTACCTTGAAGGCGTGGAAGCAAACGGCAAACTTTATTTATCGTGCTTCGACGGTTCACACGCTTTTTTATTTACCGCAGAAAATGGCACTGCAGGAATTATTTCCGGGGTTTTTTATTCGGGAAGCACTTGGAGTGAGCCATGGGTGGGAAAACGAAACGAAGTCTTTGAATTAAGAGATGCCGAAAAATTGACTTATTTAAAAGATCCGAATCAAACCCTTAATTTTTCTTTTAAAAACAGCAGTGATCAAACCATTAGTTTAAGCGATGCTAAATTTAAAGATAAGGTTATTATTATTCAGATTATGGGGAGCTGGTGCCCCAACTGCATGGATGAAACTGCTTACCTGGCAAAACTTTATAAGCAATACAATAAAAAAGGGCTTGAAGTCATAGGGTTAGCTTATGAAAGAACAACTGACCCGGAAAAAGCAAAAACTAATATCCTCCGATTAAGGAACCGGTTTGGAGCAGAGTATGAAATATTGATCACAGGCTTAACCGGGAAAGATAAGGCTTCGGAAAGTCTGCCATTTTTAAACGGTATTATGGCTTTTCCTACAACCTTAATTTTAGATAAAAATCATAAAGTGAGATCCGTGTACACAGGCTTTAACGGACCCGCTACAGGCAAGGCATACGAGTCTTATACAATTAAGACAGAGCATTTGATTAATAAACTGATTAATAATCAGTAAAGTAAATTATTATACGGAAAGCGTTTTACGTGGATCTTTTTAACGATGTCGTAAACTGTTTTTTTAAACTCATCCACGTTATCTTTTTCTTTAGCGCTTATAAAAAGTGATTTATGATCAAGCGTGCTCATCCATGTTTTTTTAAGCTCCTCCAACGATAAATTTTCGCGGGTCATAGGCGTAAGATCATCCTCCTCTTTTTTGACATATTTAAACGCGTCAATTTTATTAAACACTAAAATCATCTCTTTATCGCCTGCGCCAATATCAATCAGTGTTTGCCTTACAACGGCAATGTGATCTTCAAAGTTAGGATGCGAAATATCCACTACATGCAATAATACATCTGCCTCACGAAGCTCATCCAGTGTAGATTTAAAGCTTTCTACCAATTGAGTCGGCAACTTCCTGATAAAACCAACTGTATCACTTAAAAGGAAAAACAAATTATCAATGGTCACTTTTCGAACGGTTGTATCTAACGTCGCAAATAATTTATTTTCGGCAAACACGTCGCTTTTACTGATCATGTTCATAATGGTTGACTTACCTGCATTGGTATAACCAACCAAAGCCACACGCACAAATTCACCGCGATTTTTACGTTGCGTGGCCATTTGCTTGTCAATAATTTTGAGGTCTTCTTTTAACTGGGCAATTCGGTCACGGGCAATACGCCTGTCGGTTTCAATTTCTTTTTCCCCTGCTCCACCCCGTGTTCCCGTGCCGCCTCGTTGCCTTTCCAAGTGAGTCCACATGCCCGTAAGGCGTGGCAATAAGTATTGATACTGCGCCAATTGCACTTGTGTTTTAGCGTGAGCCGTTTGCGCCCGTTGCGAAAATATTTCTAAAATAAGCGTAGTTCGGTCCAGTATTTTTACACCCAACTCTTTTTCTAAGTTCCGTTGTTGCGAAGGTGATAATTCATCATCAAAAATCACTGCCTCGATCTTATGCTCTTTTACAAATGCCTTTACATCGCTTAATTTACCTTTCCCGATAAAGGTTGCCTTATCAGGCCTTTCAAGTTTTTGCGTAAATACTTTTTTAGTTTCAACACCGTAAGTTTGTGCCAAGAAGGCAAGCTCATCAAGGTATTCGAACGCAAGGGTTTCGTTTTGCTGCTTATTAATAACACCAATTAAAACGGCAGCGTGTATATGTGTTTCAGTAGTTTTAGCTTCAGACTTCATCAATCATAAAAATCAAGGCAATAAAAGTAATACTTTATTCCTTAAAGCTAAGATTGTATTTTGAAATAAGGAAAGATATTACCGGGCGGTGTGCAACAATGTAACATGGCCTACCTTGGTTTGCACACGCCTGTTTACCTCACCGTTTTTAGCCTTAAATTCGATTTTATACACGTACACTCCTTCCTCACATAAAGCGCCCCTGTACTTACCGTTCCAGCCTTCATTAGTAGCGTTAGATTCAAATATTTTTCCGCCCCAACGGTCAAAAATCAGCATTTTAAAATCGTATAATTCAAGGCTCACAGGTACAAATACATCGTTAAGCGAATTACCGTCGGGCGTAAACGCATTGGGAACATAGAGTGTAGAGATCTCACTTACTTTTAAAGGTTGGGTGATGCTGTCTATGCAGTTGTACTTAGTTGATACAATAAGCTTCACTTGGAAAATTCCTGTATCTGCATAGGCATGCATTGTACTTTGTTGCCCTGCGAAGGTAGCACCATCCCCAAAGCTCCATATCGCATTATCATACCCGGTAGATGTATTTTGGAAAGTAACCTCAGGATTTAAAATGTCGGTGCCGAATGGCGGCGTATAATAAAAGTTTGCCGTTGGTTTGGGATGAACTACTATATAATTCGGTTGCAGAAAGGTATTCTTACAACCCTTATCGGATACAGCACTCAGAGTTACATTAAATGTTCCGGAACCGGTATATTCATAAACAGGTGAAGCATCGGTTGAAATATAAGTTGTGCCAAAGTTCCAAACCCAACTTGTAATACTTGGTGTAGCTGCCGAAAGGTTTGTGAAATTTACGAGTAATGGCTGACACCCTTCTGTAGGATCGGCTGAAAAATTAATATCCGGGAGTGGATTTACATTTATATCCACGGTATCGGAATGCACGATACAATTATTTTTATCGGTTAAATCAACCCAATAGCGTGTAGGCGCAGGCGGCGTGGCTGTTTGTGTTAAAGAGGTTGTTGTTCCTCCCGCAGTGTTAGTAATACCTGTACTCCAGGCAATAGTATACGGTTTAATGCCCCCCGAAAAAACAGAAGTTAAGGTAATGGTATCATTTTTACAAATGGTGTTTGTGTTGGAAGTAAGCGCAAGTAAAAGTTTTGCAGGTTCATAAACTTGAATTGTAGAAATAGTGTCTTTACAACCCATTATATCCATCCCAACAATACTGTACGTTCCCGCAGCAAGTGTATTAATTACCGTGTTGGTAATAGCCGCAGTGTTTAAAGAATACGTA
>JBBRHI010000067.1:0-9945 GCA_038222995.1 Bacteroidia bacterium
TTATTATGGGAGAATGCACCGGCAGGGACCCAATTTTTTGCCGTAACCATGTATGATAAAGATGCGCCTACGGGCAGCGGCTTCTGGCATTGGGTAATCTTTAACATTCCGGCAGGTACCACCGAATTAAAAACAAACGCAGGAGACCTTAATAAAGGACTTGCTCCCAAGGAGGCTGTACAAAGCATGACCGACTTCGGCAAACCGGGCTACGGCGGACCTTGTCCTCCTCCCGGTAATCCGCATCAATATTTAATTACGGTGTATGCTTTAAAAGGTAAAATTGAATTGGATAAAAATGCAAATCCTGCTATTGTCGGGTTTTATTTAAATCAGAATATGCTGGCCAAAGCATCGATTGTGATGTATGCAAAACAATAATTTATGATGCTTTGTAAAAACAAAAAAGCGGAATACCACATTCCGCTTTTTTGCAATTAAACCATAAAAATTAAACTACTACTACGTTGCAATTTTAAACAAATTTGATAAACTCCTCCTTTAAATTCAAAGAATTGCGGCCAAATATTGATTTATTGAGGTAAGTATCCCTATTTTACCGGCATATAAACTTTATAGGTTGAAACATGAAACAGCTTACATTAAAGATCATCACGTCAATTTTAAAACCCAGGGAAGCCGCTTCACATAAAGGGAATTTCGGGCATGCTTTATTAGTTGCAGGCAATAGCGGAAAAATGGGGGCAGCAACAGTTGCTGCTCGCGCCTGTTTAAGAAGCGGTGTAGGTTTACTAACCGTAAATGTTCCGGAAGCTGAACGTTTAATTTTACAAACCGCTATTCCGGAAGCCATGTTGGTAATGCGTGCGCTTAAAATGGACATGCCTGAAACCTATTCTGCTATAGGCATCGGGCCCGGGATTGGAACAGATAAAGGTTCGGAAAAGATATGTAACGGTATTCTAAAAAACTATAAGAAACCAATGGTGTTAGATGCCGACGCCTTAAATATCATCGGCATACATAAACTACTTTTAAAACAAGTTCCGAAAGGCTCTGTTATAACACCTCATCCAAAAGAGTTCGATCGGTTATTCGGAATACATAAAGATGACTCTGCACGAAGAAAAACTGCCATTGTAAAAGCGAAAGAATATCCCATCATTGTTGTATTGAAAGGGCATCATACATTCATCACAAACGGCCATGAATCTTTTATAAATACAACCGGCAATGCAGGTCTTGCCAAAGGAGGTTCAGGCGATGCTTTAACGGGCATCATTACTTCTTTTTTAGCACAGGGTTATAATTCATTTGATACCGCTAAACTCGGCGTTTACATTCACGGGCTTGCGGCGGATATTACACTCAAAAAACAAAGTATGGAGAGCATGCTTATAACCGATGTTATTGAAAATTTAGGAGAAGCATTTAAATATATTTATAAAAATAAATCGTAAACCATTATAGATGTACGAATAAATTAATTCATAACGGGATACCTGAAAATTATTTTCATAATTAATATGCCTGTTGATAATACTCCACATTAAGTATAATCTGTTTGCTGAGTTTGCATAAATAAGTTGGCCGGGTTTCGCTTACGGCAATTTAAGTCCTTTTTTTAATGGCATTTAGTTTTGTATATATTTATATCATTAAACTCTACGATTATGAAAAAAGTATTTCTTACACTGCTGGTTCTTGGATCAGCTTATGCTACAAAAGCGCAAACCATACAAAGAGACAGCGCCATGATGAATGCGAATGATTATAAAGCTGATTCCGTAAAAAGAGGAAACAATATTTATATTGACGGGAACCACAGCTCTAAGCCTGCCGACAGAACAAACAAAAGTAAAAGTCAGCCTACAGAAAAAGCAGTTGGGACAAAACCAAACAACACCACTACTTCCGGCAGCACGGAATAATTAAATAAAAAACGCCGGGATTTAAACACAGGTAACTATTACCTGTGTTTATATTATGTATGCCTGTCATCCAGTATCACATCCAATCGTGCCATCTTAATCACGTCTACACTAGGCACCCCAAAGTCTTCGGTAACTGTACCGAGAATTAAATAAATGCCCCATCCTTTAAAAGGATATTCTTTTAAGCAAGGCGGGAAATTAACGGTATCAAAAAAATCGCCCTTATCATCTATAAAGGTCCCGAAGGCCATATTTTCTCCTGAAGAAGCCCTAAGTGTTTTATGTGTAATATAATTACCTACCATGCGTATAGTTTTTCCTGTATGATTAAGGAGGTCATTCGCTGTACTGTCTCCCCTGAACTTTGTTTTTATTAAATCAAATTCACTTAATGAAACCGGGAATTCCAAAATTTCCAACTCATCATACGCATCTTCAATGTTACTTTTAGTCAGCTTAGGCAGTTCCCATTTAACTACAGGTTCGGTAAACATGGCAAGGGATTTATCTTTTCGTTTCATATCAGATGTGTTGTAGAGCATGTGCGCCTCCCAAAGCAATTCACGCTTATCACGACCGGTAAAGCGAAAGGCATCAATCCGGATTAAAATAATTAATTGCTCCAACGAAATATCCATTCTTAATTTAAAATTATCCAACGAGCTAAAATCCCCGTTAAGTGCTCGTTCTTTTTCAATGTGAGCAGCCAATTCCTGCTGCAGTGTTTTAATATGTATAAAGCCAAGGAAAATTTCGTTACCGTATAAGGTTGTATTATAATCACTTTTATTCACGCAAGGTAAGCGAATGATGCCGCCGAGTTTTCGTGCTTCGTACACATATACTTTTGTTTTATAAAAGCCGCCGAAGTTATTAATAACCCCTACAATAAACTCTAAAGGGTAATGCGTTTTTAAATAAAGGCTTTGGTAACTCTCTGCTGCATAGCTTGCTGAATGGCCTTTGGCAAAGCTGAACCCTGCAAAGGAATCTATCTGTCTCCATACTTCTTCCGCCACCTCTTCAGGATAATTTTGCTGCTCGCAATGGGCCATGTATTTTAATTTGATCTCAGCTACTTTTGCATAGTCCTTTCCCTTCCCGCTCATCATGCGCCGCAGGATATCAGCATCTGCCAGGTCGAGGCCGCCAAAGTGATGCGCTACTTTTAATACATCTTCCTGGTACACCATTACGCCGTGGGTTTCTTTTAAAAGCTCTTCCAACAAAGGATGCAGATACTTGAAATCAGGGTTATGTGTGCGCTGTATATACGCTTTCATCATCCCGCTTTTGGCAACGCCGGGCCGTATGATGGAACTTGTAGCTACGAGCGTTAAATAATCGCGACACTTTAGCTTACGTATCAATCCGCGCATGGCAGGGCTTTCCACATAAAAGCACCCGACGGTATTTCCTGTTTCGAGTAATTGATTCGTGAGTTCATCCGTTTTAAAGGTGTTGATTTGGTGCGTGTCAAATTCAATTCCTTTATTTTTTAAGATCAGCTCCCCCGCTTCTTTAATATGGCCGAGGCCTCGCTGACTGAGGATGTCCAGCTTTTCCAAACCAATATCTTCCGCAATGTGCATATCAAATTGCGAAGTGGCATAGCCCTTGGGCGGCATATCTAAAGCAGTATAATACGTTAAAGGCTCTTCCGATATTAAAATGCCTCCGGCGTGTATGCTCCTGATGCTCGGGTAATTGGCAATGGCTTTATAATGTGATTTAATTTCGCGGCATATTTCCGTATCGTTTAAAGGTGAGGTCGGGTATTTGATCAACCGGTCAATTTCTTCTTTCGGTAAACCGTATACTTTACCCATTTCACGAATCACGGAGCGGTCCTGGAACGTAACCATAGCGCCTAACAAAGCCGTACGTTCCTTACCGTAGGTCTTAAACATATAATCATAAATATGGTTACGGTCTTTCCATGAATAATCAATATCAAAGTCAGGCGGTACTAAACGGTTAGGGTTAAGGAACCGTTCAAAATATAAGTCCAGTTCTATAGGGCATACATCGGTAATTTTTAAGCAGTACGCTACAACGCTGTTAGCGCCGCTTCCACGACCGTAATGGTAGTATTTATGATTCATGGAAAAGTTCACCATATCCCATGTAATTAAAAAGTAAGAGGAGAAGCCGAGTTTATCAATGATCTCCAGTTCTTTCATTAAGCGTGCAAGCGCCACTTTATTGTTTTTGCCGTAACGCTCCGGGAAGTGCTTTAAGGCTAAGCTTTCTAAATACGCTTTATCTTCGTATGGATCCCCGGTGTAGGTCTTTTTATTTTTAATCGTTGTAAAATCAAATTTAAAATCACAGTTTTCACAAATGCGCTTTGTGTTTTCAATAATATGAGGATAGCTTTCAAAATACTGCAACAACTTTTTTTTAGGCAATATATATTCGTCAACGCCTGCTATTTGATTTAACTGTAATTGCGAGAGTAATAAATTACAATCAATGGCCCTTAATTTTTTATGAACCTCGTACCCCTCTTTATCCTTGTAAGAGGAGCTTTGCAGAACAACATACTTTTTTTGCACCTCCTTCTTCTCAAATAATAGTTTATTGAGATCCGTTAATCGTACTCCAATATATTCATGCTCAGCGCACAGGGCGGAGGTTGTTTTCCCGTAAGGGTAAATCACATAGCAATTAAAAAAAACCGGTTTTAAGGGATACGGCTCGCCCGATACATTATGCTTGGTCAATAATTCGTTAATCTCTTTAAAGCCTTCGTTATTCATGGCCAGTGCAACAAACATGAGTTCATTACCGTTCCTGAACTCAGCGCCGGCAATAGGCTTAATACCTTGATTAAAACAAAGCTTTACAAACTGCAATACACAGCTTGTGTTATTAATATCTGTTATGGCAACGTACTCATGTCCTCTTTCAATGGCCCGCTCTACAACTTGCGCAGGAGAAAGTGTTCCGTACCTTAAGCTGTAATTAGTATGTGCATTCAGGATCATTTTCGTTTTTCGGCTGCCTGTTGCTTTTCTATTTTCTTGATCTCTTCTTTTGCCAGCTTTTCGCTTCTCAGCTCTCCGCAGGCAGGCATAATCAGGTCACTGCCAAAGCGCATCCTGATCTTATCGAGCGCTGTATACAGGTTTATTTTCTCTTCCGTATCTTCAAATAAATTGATCTGGTTAAAGCCCGACACCATATTACTGAACTTTATTCCTATTAAACGGATGAGCACCCTGCGCGAATAGTTTTTAGCAAACAGTTCTTTGATCTTTTGCATAATCACATGGTCAGACGCTGTGTAAGGAATGCTTGCCTGGAACGTATGGGTTTGAAAATCGGAATACTTTAATTTAAGAATTACACAGCCTGTTACTTTTTTTAATTTACGTAAATCGAAGGCCAATGAATCAACCATGCCTATTAACGTGCGTTCGAGCATAGCTACATCAGTGGTATCTTTATCAAACGTGGTTTCGGTACTCATACTTTTCTGTTCGGTATAAGGCTCAATAGGGTTATTGTCGATACCGTTGGCTTTTTTCCAGATGCTTGCTCCGTTCTCTCCCAATACTTTTTGCATTAACAGCATGGGCATGGATTGAATGGTCTCAATTTTTTCTATTCCCATATTACGCAATACAGGATAGGTTTTGCCGCCTATACCCGGAATTTTTTTTATAGATAAAGGGGCTAAGAATACTTTTTCGGTTCCTAATGCTACAAATCCCTGGCCATTGGGTTTTGATTCGCCTGTGGCTACTTTTGAAACGGTTTTATTTTGCGACAGCCCGAAAGAAATCGGCAAGCCTGTTTCCTTAATAATGGTTTGCCGTAGTTCCTGTGTCCATAGCAGTTCGTTCTTTACATATTTATCCATCCCGCTTATATCCAGGTAGTGCTCATCAATACTGGCTTTTTCAAAAGCGGGTGCATTTTCCTCAATAATTTCGGTAACTTCTTTGGAGTATTTAGAATACAGATCCATATCGCCCCTCACAAAAATAGCCTGCGGACACAGCTGCCTGGCCATCCGCGAAGGCATAGCGGAATGGATCCCAAACTGCCTTGCTTCATAGCTGCAGGAGGCCACTACTCCCCTATCTGACGTGCCGCCAATAATGACAGGTTTACCATGTAAGGAACTGTCAATTTTTCTTTCTACAGATACAAAAAAACTGTCGAGGTCCATATGTACAATTGAGCGTTCCATGTTGGCGATTTTACTTACAAAATTAAGCCGGAAACGAGCCGCTCTATGCTATGAATTGTAGCAAACGACCGCTACAATGTTAAAATTAAGCCCGACGGCAAAGTAAAATCCTAATAAATTTTAAACGGACCGCTCGTTTTTGTAAATTAGATTTATTAAACGGAACCGCTTATTTATATTAACTGCTCATAATTATGAAAACAACCGACTGGCCCGAAGCATTAAAGCCCTTACTTAAAAAGTATAAGAATAAAAAACATCCCCTGGAATATAAATCTATTTACCAACTGGTGGTGATGGTTGTGTTATCCGCTCAGGATTCAGACAAGCACATTAACGACCTTGCCCCTGCCCTGTTTAAAGCATTCCCTAATATGAAAGCATTGGCAAAAGCAGATGAAGAATCGTTAATTCCTTTTATAGGTAAAGTAAGGAACCACCGCACTAAAATAAGCTGGTTACTGGAGATGGCCCAAACCCTTAAACAGGATAAGAACATTCCGTTAACCATGGAAGCGTTAACCGCTATGAAAGGCATAGGCCGCAAGTCGGCAAACGTTATTATGCGCGAAGCCGGCGTAAAAGCGGAAGGCATTATTGTAGACCTGCATGTAGTAAGAGTAGCGCCGCGTTTAGGAATGACTAAAAACACCGATCCTAAAAAAATAGAGGCTGATTTAATGGAGGTAATGCCTCAAAAAACGTGGGGAGACATCGGAATGGCTATTTCTTTTTTAGGAAGGGAAACGTGCCGGCCTACAAATCCTAAGCATGAAGACTGTGTGGTGAGTAAAGACTGTGAGTACTGCAGGAGCCATATAGAACGTATCGCACAGAAAAAGAAATGAAAAATTGTTTAGACCGTATCTATTTTAAAATTGCTTAACAGTACGCACATCAAAATAATAGCTGTTAAACATAAAAGAGAATAAGGATTGGCAAAGTTTACCGTCCAACCAAGCATGGAGATACGTTTAGGCATTAATAGACGCTTATCTTTTTTATTAAAATAAAATATCCCAAGAATCCAGTTGTCAGGATCTTTATGCCATTGTTCTAAGGTTTCTTTACTTGGTTGCTCTTCCATGATCCAAATTATATTTCATCAAAGATACTCTATTATGAAGTGAGTTCAAACGTTTCCGCAAGTAATTCAAAAGACCGTTTTCTATCCGCTGCTTTATCAGCCATGCACGACACCATAATTTCATTAATATCAAATTCGGTTGCCAGTTTGGTCAGTTGTTCTTTTACATTCTCTTTTGTTCCCGATATAATTCTTCCGCTGTTTAATTTAATGCGTTCCAGTTCCTGTAAAGAAAATCTGTAATCCTTTATATCCTCATAACTTCCAAATTTATCAAATCTGCCCTGCTCAAATTGCACAAAAATATAATCCAGGAAGTGCCGCATTTGTTTAGCTTTTTCTTCGGTATCCGCGCATAATACGGAAATGGCCAAGAGTTCTTTCGGCTTATCAGATTGAGAAGAAGGCTTAAAATTTTTGCGATAGCTTTCTACCATATCAGGCCTTGCAAAACCGTTAATGAATTTAGCAACCGCTAATCCCATTCCAAATTGGGCAGCAATAGAACTGCTTCCTCCACTCGAGCTCAGGATCCATTGCATGGGAATCGTTTCCGCCTGCGGAATAGCCAGCAAAGGGCCTTGCGAAGTAGCGGCACTGTCCCTGAAAAAGTGCTGTAAATGTTCGAGCTGTTTTAAATAACTTTCTTCCCTGAAATCGTTTGAAGGATTTAGTAAAGAGGCGGTGATCCTGTCGCCACCCGGGGCTCGACCCATTCCTAAATCAATGCGGCCGGGAAATAAGGTTTCCAGCATCCTGAAATTTTCGGCTACTTTTAACGCGCTATGGTTAGGCAGCATAATACCACCTGAACCAATGCGAATGCGTTTTGTTTCATCAGCCAGCTTCACCATTAATACTTCGGGAGTAGAACCGGCAATAAAAGAAGAGTTATGATGTTCGGACACCCAAAAACGATGAAAGCCAAGTTCATCAGCCATTTTTACAGTATCAATCGTATTGTTAATGGCTTGTAAAGCAGTATTGCCGTGAGGGACTATGGATTGATCGAGGATGCTGAGTTTTATTTTTTTCATAAGAAGCTGTATTCATTAGTACAACAGGCAGTGTTTTATAATGTTTATGACGCGTCTATAAAATTCCGGTTTCATTGAGTTACCGTAGATAAACAAAAAACATCCTTAGAGTACGTTTAATTCGCGGCAGGAGGATTATTTAAATACTCATTCGGATCATCCTTCCCCTTTTTAAATTCCATTTTACCGAACTTATACGTAAAGCTGATCCCGAAAGAACGGTAAGGCAATAAGCGTAAATTATCGGACGTATAATTACCTGTTACAGTAGTGGTTTCCTGGCGAATGTATTTATTAAAAGGGTTAGTGGCCGTAAACCCAAAACTTGCATTCTTATTCCAAAATTGTTTTCTTAAGGCAAAGGTATAGGTAATAGATTGCGGATTTTTTCCCTGTATATTTTTTGCAGGAGAATTGTAATTCCCAAAGGCTTCTACAATAAGGTTTTTAGGTAATTGATACGACAGGTTAACATTAAAACGGTAACGCATGCCCATATTAATATTACCTACATAAATAGTACTGACAATAAACCGGTTCATAGCCATAAAATTACCGCGGATAGTTAATTTTTCCGTAACCGGGAATGATGCCGAAATATTTCCACCCGAATTAAATTCTTTCCCGATATTTTGCCGCTTAGAAATAGATACATTCGTATACAGCGAATCGTTTATCATATAGGAAGGATAAAATGTTGTGATTTGCTTTAAGTCTTGGCTGTTGATCCTTTCAATAAGCGCTACATAAATATTACCGCCATTCTCAAAATTTTTACTGTAGCCCAATTCCATGTTATCCCCTATTTCCGGTTTCAACCCCGGGTTACCGGTAGTAATGTTGCGGGGATCGCTTAAATTCATAAACGGGTTCAGTTCACCGTATTCAGGCCTTTCTATCCGGCGCGTATAAGCCAGCTTAACGGTTTGGTCTTTTTTAAATTTGTGAGACAGGATGAGTGATGGCACTACAATAGTATAAGACGGTATAAAGGTGTTCGGAAAATCTATTTTCAGATCGGTATGTTCTGCCCTTGCTCCCGCCCTTACATTAAGCCATTTAAACACCTTAAAGGTTGAAGATATATACCCTGCATAAATGTTCATATCATAATTTAAATGATAAGATTGCAAAGGATCGGGCTCGTAATTATCGGAAGAGGTATTAAAGAAACTGACATCGGTGACTGCATGAATATGCTGCTGCACCGTTTTTACACCGGTTTCAAACACAAGGTCTTCTTTAAAAGGGTGTATGTAATCAATAGAAATATTTGTTTGATTATCGGTTCCGGGGTTATTACCCGCAAGCCCGGCATAAGGCATATTGCTGCCCGCATACGTTTGTGTTTGAGTATAATTACTTTTTGGTTTCCCGAAGCTTGAAGAATAGCTGACATCTAACTCCTGTCCTTCTTTTTTAAATTCTTTTTTATAATTTAAATTCCAGTCTACAGAGCCAATGGAAGAATTACTGTTTGATTGACGAACACTTGAAATATCCTGTAAAATAGCGGAAGAATAATCCTGTGTGAGTTGCTGCTGGTTAATGGTGCTTTTATTTTGATTGGCAAATTGATTATAAGCCAATGAACCGGTAAAACTGTTTTTTTTATTAATACTCCAATCAAAGCCTGCGCCCGTGCGGTACCCGTTTCTTTGAAAATCGGTATAGCCGTCCTGCAATAATTGAGAAGTTGTATGTGAAGCAGTATCACTTGAGTTT
>JBBRHI010000068.1:0-9915 GCA_038222995.1 Bacteroidia bacterium
TTTAAATTAACAGAGCCCGGAAAGTTATTAGACAAAACAAGAGAGCTGGTATTGGAAACTTTTTCGAAAAGCGGGGAAGAGATCAAAGACGGGATGGATATTTCTTTATGTTGTTTAAATAGTGTTACCAACGAATTAAAATGGGCCGGGGCAAATAACCCGCTTTGGCTGCTTGAAAAAACAAATCTTAACGGCACTGAACAAACTATACTTACAGAACTAAAAGCAGACAAACAACCGATCGGTAAATACAGTGAAGAATCTCCTTTTAAAACGCATACCCTGCAACTAAAAAAGAAAGATACCATCTATATTTTTACGGATGGTTTCCCGGATCAATTCGGCGGGCCGAAAGGAAAAAAATATAAATATAAAGCGTTCGAACAGTTCCTGATCTCCATTTGCAATGAGCCTTTACCAATTCAAAAACAAAAACTGGAAGCTGAGTTCAACAGCTGGAAAGGTGCGCTGGAACAGGTGGATGATGTATGCATTATAGGAATTAAAATTTAACGGGTTTAAACACACTATTTTTATTAATTTATTGGTTAAGTTTGTTGAAGCAAATTTCTTAACATATGTTGAAGCATAATATTTGTCTATGAAAATACCATTTTTTATTAACCTTACCCTCCTGTTTTTTATATGCCAAACGGCTTTTGCTCAAAAACAGGATTCGTTGTTACTTTTATATAAACAAGCTAAAAACGACACGGCCAAATTAAATTACCTATCTGCTATAGGCGAAAAAACGTATTCGCGTAATCCGGACTCGGCACTTATTGTTTTTAATAATTGTCTCAGCTACAGTTTAAAGAGTTTAGAGAAAACAAATAATTCGGCAGTGGTTACGAGAGTTTTAAAAAAACAGTATGCTTATTCGTTGCAAAATATCTCAAATATAAAATTGCTAAATGGATTTCCTGATTCTACAATTATTTTAAATAGAAGCAGCATAAAAATTTTAAAGACTATACAGGACGACTTAGGAATTGGAAACGGATATGCGAACATCGGTTTAGTGTATTATAATACAGGGTTAATCGATAGTTCTATCATTTATTGTAATCAAGCCCTTGTATTATATAAAAAAATAAAAGTACAAGTGAAAATTGCTGAAATGCTAAACAACCTAGCGTTATTTTCAGACTATAAAGGCGATATACCTAAAGCATTAAATTCATATTTAGAAGCATTAACAATTTTACAGAAGTTAAATGATGAAAATGGTCTTTCATACGTTTATAATAATATTGGAGGAATTTATTACGTGCAACATGAATACGATAAAGCACTTGATTACCATGAAAAAGCTTTAAAACTTAAAGAAAAAAATAACGATCAGCTAGGCGTTTCCGAAACATATTTATTAATTGGCAGAATTTGTAATCAAAAAAAAGAATATGTAAAAGCTTTAGATTATTATCATAAATCACTTGAGATTAGAGAAAAACTGAATAATTTAAATGGAGTAGCAGAGGTTTTTGGTAATATGTCGCATGTTTACAAAAGCTTGAACGATACCAAAAAAACAATTCAATATTTGGAAAAAGCTATTGCCATCCAGGAAAAAATAAACGACAAAAATGGTTTATCCCATAATTACAAAAATTTAGGCCGGTATTATTTAGATAATAAGGATTACACAAATGCGATTAAATATTCTAATAAAGCCATGAACTTAGCCTATGAGCTTGGCTTTCCTGAAAATATTCTCTTTTCTGCCAAGCAACTCTACTCAATTTATAATAAAACTAATAATTATAAATTAGCATTGCAATACTATCAGCTATACATGAAAATGAACGACAGTATTACAAACATTGAAACTCAAAAATCAATATACAAACAACAAACCAATTACGAGTATCAGCAAAAAAAGGCATTGGCAGACTTAGAGTTTAATGCACAAATAAAAAGTCAAAAAGAAAAAGCATTAGCAGAAAAAAATAAGCAATTGGTAATAATTATTTGTGTAAGTATTGTGTTAGTAATTTTAGCGCTTTTTTCTTTCTTTATGTTTAAAAGGTTTAAGTTAACTCAAAAGCAAAAAAATATTATTGAATTGAAAGAACAGGAAACTGAAAGACAAAATATAATCATTACACAACAAAAAAATATCGTTGAAGAAAAACACAGGGAAATAACAGATAGTATAAATTACGCGGAACGGATACAACACAGCTTTTTAGCAACTAAAGAATTGTTGGATGAAAATTTAAAAAACTACTTTGTATACTTTAAACCGAAAGACGTGGTAAGCGGCGATTTCTATTGGGGTTCCACTGTTGTAAATGCAAACGGAGAATCGAACTTTGCCTTGGTAACTGCTGATAGTACAGGCCATGGAGTGCCCGGTGCCATTATGAGTTTATTAAACATTACAAGTTTAGAAAATGCCGTTAAAGAAACGGCTAACGCGGCAGAAATATTAAATCTTACACGGCAAACTATTATTAACCGTTTAAAAAAAGACGGGAGTGCGCAAGGCGGCAAAGACGGGATGGATTGCAGTATTGTAATATTTGACCGCATCAATAACAAGCTATTTATTGCAGCAGCCAATAACCCCGTATGGATAATTAGGGAAGGTAAATTAATTGAAATTAAACCGGACAAGATGCCTGTGGGCAAACATGATAAAGACACTGAATTATTTACGCAACACAGTATTGATGTGCAAAAAGGTGATTTGATCTACACTATGACAGACGGTTTCGCCGACCAGTTTGGCGGTGAAAAAGGAAAAAAATTCATGAGTAAAAACCTGAAGGAGCTTCTAATTTCAAATACGCATTTGGCAATGAATATCCAAAAAGAAGTATTGGATAACGTATTTACTGAATGGAAAAAAAATGTGGAACAGGTAGATGATGTATGCATTATAGGCGTGAAAGTATAAAGGGTTAAAATTTTTAATTGTAGGTTAGGTAACCGATCCGATGACTGAAAAAGATCCTGCAACCCGGTTAACCGCTATATTACCTGCTTAAATAAAATAAGTAAGCACTATAAAAACCATTTTTGCGTGTACAAGAGGAACCCTCTGTTATTAAACACCAAAGTTACTTTTAGATAAAATGATTTTTTTTACCGGCGTTTAATAATATATTAGCTTACTTCTTCTAAAACTCTTTTTATCAAACTATTAGTTTCCATAGTTATATTTTTTGGCTTTTGTCCCTGTTTTTCACAAAACCTCGACAGTCTTTACCATAGCTATAAGAAAGAAGTAAACCTCAGCCCCAAAACAAAAGCGCTCTTAACTTACGGCGATGAGCTGTTGCATTATGATACGGATTCAGCGTTGGTATGCGGGAATCTATCTTTAAAAAATGCCACTCTGCTAAAGGATACGTTTCTTATAGCGGAGTCGCACATACTCATTGCCTATTGCCTTGAAGCCAAAGCCATTTATAAATCGGCATTACAAAATTTTATTATAGCTACTGAACTGTATAAGAAAAAGAAAGATAAATCGAGGTTAGCACAGTGTTATACAGGTATGGGTATTATATATTGGTACCAGGGATTTTATAAAAAAGCCATTGACTATTATAAGAAAAATATTTCTATTTGTTTAGAGATCAATGACCAAAACGGATTGGCCGCAGGCTATGGAAATATTGCCATTATTTTTGATGAACGAAAAGATTTAGATAACGCTTTACTATATTATAATAAAGCGCTTGCTATATACGAGAAAACAAAAAAACCTGCTCAAACTGCAGCATGCCTGGATAACATGTCGTTGGTTTATAAGCAAAAAAAGGAATTTAAAACAGCGCTGGACCTTAATATAAAAAGCTATAAGCTTCGTGAAAACATACGAGATACCATAGGAATGCTCGCCAGCATGGAAAACCTGGGGAGTATTTTTATATCTCTTAAAAAATATGATGATGCTATTTCAATCAGTGAAAGAGTGATTACCATTGCATCGAGGCTTGGCGCTAAAGAAGATATAAAATTTGCCTATATGAATTTAAAAGAGGCATACGAAGCAAAAAAAGACTACCCTACAGCAAACTATATTCTGAATAAGCTCATGGAAATTAAAGACAGCTTAAGGAATATTGATAATGCCGGCCAGATTGCCGAGTTGGAAACAAAATTTAAAACAAAAGAGAAAGAAGTTGAACTCTCTGAAGTAAAATTGAAACAGCAGCTTAAAGAAAAAGAAAATAATGAACAGTTAAAACGCAAAAACTACTTCATCGCTATTCTTTCCGTTATTGGAGTATTAATAGTATTGATTGCCTTTTTATTATTAAAGCGCTTTAAAGAAAAACAACAAATTGCAGAAGCCATCAGTAAACAAAATGAAGCCATTGAAGAGCAACGTATTGTTATTGATAAGGCATACCGCGAGCTTACAGAAAAAAATAAAGACATTACCGACAGCATTAAATATGCTCAAAAAATACAGCAAGCCGTTTTACCAAGTTATAAATTTATTACAAACGAACTGGCCAAAACGCGTACAGGTCATTTTATTTTATTTAAGCCTAAAGATATTGTGAGCGGCGATTTTTATTGGTTTTATAAAAACGAGTCTTCCTTATTTTATGTAACGGCAGATAGCACGGGTCATGGTGTACCGGGCGGATTTATGAGCATGCTCGGCATTAATTTACTCAATCAAATTATTGTTGAGCGGGGTATTACAAACCCGGGCGATATTTTAAACAAGCTGAGAGAGGAAATTATACGATCACTTAAAACAGATGAAGGTTATTCGAAAGACGGGATGGATGCCGTAGTGTGTAAAATAACTTTTAAGGATAACTTGTTGGAGTATGCCGCTGCCAATAACCCGATATATATTGTAAGAGAAAAAGAATTAACGATTTTACCTGCACAAAAAATGCCTGTAGGCTATTCGGACACTATTAAGCCTTTTATGACGCAACAGTTTACTTTAAAACAAAAGGATTGTATTTATACGATAACGGATGGCTATGCAGACCAGTTTGGGGGAGAAAAAGGAAAGAAGTTTAAATATAAGCAGCTGAAAGAATTATTGGTTTCAATAAGTGATGACCCCGTGAGCCGGCAATTAGAAACACTGAATCAAAACTTTGAAAAGTGGAAGGGCACGCTGGAACAGGTAGATGATGTATGTATTATAGGAATACTCATGTAATTTTTAAGGGTCATTTCTTCGAAATATAAAAAATTACCTACTTATTGCCGGTTTTTACTGTTAAATCACCGTTATTTATGCAAAAAAAGCTTCCAAAAAATAGGCTTTTTACAAAAATAAATTACTTTTGTTAAAATTATAATCGCGGATAGTATTAGATTCTTTATCCGCAATTAAAAATGACAGATTAATTATATGAAATTATTTTATAACATCCTCTTTACGGTTTTATTTTTAGCGTTCAGCTTTAACGGAACAGCTCAAAAAAAGAGAGCCGGAAAAAGCTCCAAAAGCCAGTTTTGGAGCAATGTTAAGCGCTCTACCTTACGCTCACCCTGGACTGTAGGCTTAGGATGGAATGTAATTGATGATGACGGAAAGCCTTTCAATAATTTATTTAACGCCGGTAATTCATGGAATGTTGTTCCCTATCCTTCTAAACTAAGCTGCGAAAAAGATTTTATACAAGGTTGGAGTGTAGAAGCATCCGCTAATTACAGCCAATTAAAATCCGGTAAAACCGTAAATAATGATGTGTTAAAAAGTACCGGTTCTTTTATTTCGATAGATATTAACGGGAAATTCAGTTTCATGGACCTCATTAAAAATAATATACCTTATTTCGATCCTTACGTGCTGCACGGTTACGGTTACACTTACAGGGCTGTGGGTAAATACGGCAGCGTACCTACCGCTAACATTGGTTTAGGATTTAATGTATGGGTTTATGATGATATGATCGGGATCAATGTTCAGTCGCAGGCCAAATTTGCCATTTCTTCCCCTTTTATTAAAACAGGCGGTAATTATTTACAACATTCTTTAGGCATTGTTTACAAATTTGAAACAGGCAATTCACGCTACGGGCAAAAACCGGGGCGCATTGGCAGCAAATACAAATTCTTTAACACGCGTAAAACCGGCAAAAAAGATAAGTACTAAAGGCCTTACCTGTTAGCCTGTAACATCACGGATCACACATCTCTTCTATTTTTTAACAGTTAAGCTGCTTGCAAACCGGCAAAAAAGTGTTATAATTGTTAATAATTAGTTTATAACCTTTTTTGTAAAATTATTGAATCTGTTTATTTGTGAGAAAATTTAAGTTTTACATTAGTGTGTGCAGTGTGTTTTTGTGTAACATTTTATTGGCTCAAAAAAGGCATCCCCTGCTAATGTCTTCCTACGAGCCGCATCAATCCTTTAAACATTTTATTACCAAAACGCCCTGGATCATCCAGGCGGCAGGCAATGTGGTAGATGATGACGGCAAGCCTTTTAAAAAAGTATTTGATGTAAAGAACAGCTGGAATTTAGCTGTTCCCATAAAAGTGAGTATAGAAAAGGAATTAAAATATAACTGGGATGTTGAATTGGCCTTTACGTATAATAAATTAAATGCCGGCAAAATCATCAATAACGAAGTGCTTACAAGCCCTGGTACATTTTACGCCATTGATTTAAACGGGAAAAAAATCCTTACCAGGTTATTCAGGATCGAACCTTACCTGTTTTCAGGCTTTGGTTACACCATGCGCACACAAAGCGGCTATTCAAATACAATTACGCTTAATGCCGGCTTTGGCTTTAATATATGGATTATTGATAACGTGTTAGGTGTTAACGTGCAGGGTTCGGGTAAGTTCGGGCTTACAAGCCCTTTAATAAGTACAGGTGCTAATTACCTGCAACACTCTGCCGGTATTAATTACAAATTCAGCGGTAACCGAAAAAAATTAAAAGCAGCCCGCTTACACATCAGTAAAATTTATAAAAAATAAATACCATTATATTTTAAATGTCAATTATGAAAATTACAGGGTTTACTCTATTGTTCAGCTGTTTTTTAGTGAAAGGTTTTTCTCAAACAGTTTACAGCGACGACCGGATCATTAAAATATCAGACTACCTCACTAAGCTGGAAAAACAGGATTCCCTGATAAAACTGGCCCTGGCAGGTATTGATGTGAGCCCCGCGGGAGCCGATGCCGCCAAACCAAAATCCATTAATGTGTGCGGAAAGCTTACAGGGCTTAATAAAGCACAGTTTCCCATAACAGATATTAATTTAATGCTGGTGAAGGAAAACGGTGACGTGCTGAACCAAAAAACAGCAAATAACGGAAACTTTAATTTCCAAAATGTAAGCCCTGAAGAAAACTACAGCTTTAAAATAAGCGCGGAAGACACAAAACTGATTCAGGCCACTAAACTCATTATTTCGGACTGTAGCGGCAAAACCGTTAAGATCATCTCTAAAAATGAAGCGGGCTTGTTTGAATATAAAGTATTGGATACCGAAAGAACACAACTAAAAACAGAAGGAACGGGTACAGGTGACGTAAATGTTAGTTTTGACCCTGTAGCGAAAGTAAATTCACTAAAAACGGATTACGAAAAATTAAAAGCGGATGCCAAAGCTTGCGAGGCTAATGTAGCAGACCTTCAAAGAAAATTCAATGACCTTGAAAAAATATTTGATGCGTTAAAATCCAAGCCACAGGATATGGATACGGATTTACAACTGTATGACGCCAATTTATTATCGAAGTATTTAAAGCTTATTAATTTCAAATCGAACGATGCGAGTTTAGATGATGAAGCGTATAAATCGTTGGATGCCTTATTGGTTCAGCTCAGGAAGTTTCCTAAAGTAAAATTTGTAATACAAGGGCATGCCGATAATTCGGGTACCGACGAAAAAAACATGAAGCTTTCGCAGGAAAGGGCTGATGTGGTAAAAGCTTATTTAGTATCTAAAAAGGTTGATATAAAGCGCATCTCTACACAAGCTATGGGCTCAGCGTACCCTATTGCCAATAACGAGGTAGAAGAAGGAAGGGCTAAAAACCGCCGTGTAGAAATTAAAGCAAATAATAATGCAGCGCCCGTAGCTTCCAAAGGGAAGCCCAAAGCCAAAGGAAAAAAATAAATACTTTATTGATTCATAAAAAAAATCCCGGTAATGCTTCCCGGGATTTTTTTATTCAACTCTTTTATAATTCTTTTTTATTCCACCATCTCTTAGGATCTTCTTTACCGTAACTGCCATAGCCGTAACCATACCCGTAACCATAACCATAGCCGTACCCGCGTTTGTAGTCGGAGCCGTTAATTAATACGGCCATATTAGGCAATCGTTTTTCTTTATTCAAAGATTCAGCGATGCGTAATAATCGCTTGTCTAAATAATTAGCGCGTGCTACAAATACAGTACAGTCTGCATGCATGTTAATCAGTAAGGTGTCCGCAACCAAGCCTACCGGAGCGGTATCTACAATTATATAATCATAATACTGTTTAACTTCCTCAAACATTTCATTAATACGGGGGTGCATTAATAGCTCTGCAGGGTTAGGCGGAATAGGCCCTGAAGGCAATACATCAAGATTAGATGTAGCGGCATTTTTTATAATCACGTCATCCAATTTCATATCCGGATCAGTAACATAATTCGTTAAGCCTTTTTTATCGGAAAGCCCAAGGTATGCTAATATTTTCGGCGCACGTAAATCGGTACCTATTAATAATGTTTTTTTACCGGAAAGCGCAAAGCTTACCGAAAGGTTTATGGCAATGAAGGATTTACCTTCTTTACCGATAGTTGAAGTTACAAATACCGTTTTATTTTTTTGCTTATTGGCGCTGTTAATAAACTCAATATTTGTACGTAAGATCCTGAAAGCTTCGGCAATATTAGAATGATTGTTCTCTAAAATAATCAACTTATTTTTTGAATCTGTGAGAGGGATATCCCCCAGAAAAGGGATTTTAACTTTATCAATATCTTTTTTACCGTGCACCTTTGTATCTAAAAGCTCACGGATGTATAAAACAATAATAGGAATAATAAGCCCAAGTAAAAAAGTTGCCAGGTAAATGATCTGCCTTTTTGGCGCCACCATAGAACCGTTACTGTAAGCCGAATCAATAATTTTTGCATTAGAGACGGTTACTGCCAGGGCAATGTTGGTTTCTTCTCTTTTTTGAAGCAGGTACAGATACAAGGCTTCTTTAATTTGTTGCTGGCGTTGAATGATCCTGAATTCCCGTTCGTACTTTGGAACTGACGCTATTTTGGAATTAATTCCGCCTTCTTGCTTATTAAGCTCCTTTATCCTTATAATCAAAGCTGTTTTTAAATTGGCCACACTTTCTTTTAAGCTTGCCTTTATTCCCGAAAGCTGTCCTTCAATACTTTCTACTACCGGGTTTTTTTCGCTCGAATTTTTTAAGATCCGGTTTCTTTCTAATACAAGCTTATTATATTCATTAATAGTGAAGCTTATTGATTGGTCCTGAAGCCCTAAATTTGACGGGATAAGATCTGTAGGGCTTGATCTTTTAAGAAGGTCATCAAACATATACTCTGCCAACTTTAATTGCGTACCGGCTTCTATAAGGCTCATTTCACCTTCGCTGCCTGTTTTTAAAAACAATTCCGCTTCAGAGGTTATATCCGTTAACTTATTTTTAGTTTTAAAATTCTCTGCCTCACCCTCCACGTCCGATAATTCTTCCGTAATATATTTTATTCGCTCGTTAATAAAGTTAGCGGTGTTTTTACTCACCTGGTTCTTATCTTCAACCGCATCTAAATTATGTTGTTTAATAAGGTTGTTTACTATTGCTGAAGCCTTATCAGGTAAGGAGTTTTTAAGCCTGATCACTATAGCGTTTGAAGTTTTATTGGCAGGATCTACTTTAATGGCATTAAGGTAATTATCTATTACATCATCAATGGGTGATATAATAATTCTAAAATCTTT
>JBBRHI010000069.1:0-9896 GCA_038222995.1 Bacteroidia bacterium
GAGCTTGATTTTCCGATCTTAATAAAACGCTCTTTCCAAAATGAAAACAACTCTCTTCTTTCCGGTTACGTATTTGCCGGGTATAGCTATCGCCTGCTTATAAAAAGTGTGTTGTCGGTGAGCTATTATGGCGATGAGGCAGAATATGATAACGGGAACTTACAATTTAAAATTCCGGCCTTAGCTAAAACAGGCAGTTCGTTTTTAATGGCAGGGGCAGGTTTTCAAAAAAATAATCCGAATAAGCATAAAGCGTTCTATGCCGAAATACAATTTAAATACGGGCTTTCGCCCTTGTATATTGATCAACCTTACGGGCCGAGCAGCTTATACATCAAGAGTCATTTTTTATACTTAACCGTTGGCGTAAAAATTTAACGGTGAATGTAACACTTCATAAACCTGAAAAGCCTGTAAGCGGCAGTATTCATTTACCCGGCTCAAAAAGTATCAGTAACCGTGTGCTCATGATCAAAGCACTTTCAGGGTTAAATTTTTCTATTAAAAACCTTTCTGATTCGGATGATACGAAGCATTTACAGGAAGCGTTAGAGAACATTGATGCTAATTCTACCGGGCTTATTGATGTTGGCCATGCGGGAACCGACATGCGTTTTTTAACGGCTTATATATCTATAAAATCCGGAAGCTATGAGTTAACAGGCTCTGAACGCTTGCAGCAACGCCCTGTTAAAGAACTGGTAGATGTACTAAAAAATCTTGGCGCTTCTATTTCTTATAAAAAGAATGACGGCTATCCTCCTTTATTAATTTCAGGGAAGAAAATAAAGGGAGGACACGTTTCTATTAAAGGAAACGTAAGTAGTCAGTTTATAAGCGCTTTATTATTAACGGCTCCTTATTTTGAAAACGGATTAGAGCTTACCATTGAAGACGAAATAGTTTCGAAGCCGTATATTGATATGACTGTTGAAATAATGAAGACCTTTGGCGCAACGGTTTTGTGGCAGGGAACTAGTATTACGGTAAAACCGGTTCCCTATACTTATACTAAACACGTTTACACCGTAGAGAGCGACTGGAGCGCAGCGTCTTATTATTACGGCATGGTTGCTTTATCACCTGTAGGAACACAGCTTAATTTAGAAGGGTTATTTAAAACAAGCTTACAGGCTGATGCAGTATGCGCCTTGTTATATAAGCCTTTAGGAGTTGATACAGAATTCAGGGATAATGAAATTTTTATTTCTAAAACAACAGCAGCAAACAACTCTAAATTAGAATATGATTTTATTAACTGCCCGGATGTTGCTCAAACACTCGTGTGCACATGCGCTGCTTTGCGACGCCCTTTTTATTTTATCGGCCTGGCAACATTAAAAATAAAAGAGACAGACCGTATTACGGCCTTAAAAAATGAACTTAAAAAATTTGGTATAGAGATTACTATTACTGCTAATGGTATTAATTACGATGGCGCATCAAGTAACCTTCAAGGTAACGTATCAGTTTCAACGTATAACGATCATCGCATGGCCATGAGCTTTGCGCCTTTATCTCTTTTGTCGGATATAATAATTGAAGATGCCGGTGTGGTTTCTAAATCTTACCCTGAGTTTTGGAATGACCTTAAAAAAATAGGGATAACACATTAAAAAAAATGAATTATACGGATGTTATAAGTACGATCGGCGTATCGTTTATCTTACTGGCTTTTTTTTTAAGCGCATTCAACTATATTTCCGCCTCCGGGAAATTATATTTTACTTTAAACAGTATAGGAGGCGGTTTTGCTTGCTACGGAAGCTTACTGTTGCATTCTACCCCTTTTGTAATTCTTGAAGGCACATGGTGCTTAGTAGCACTTATTGCCCTTATTAAATTAAAACAATAAATTGGTCCTTGATTTTTTATCTTTTATGTCTTCGATAAAAAGCTCATGAACCGCAATAAAGTTGGCGTTGCTTTTTACCGTTTCTAAAATAGTATGGTTGTATAAGTAACGGTTGTCGCCTTTAATTAAAAGAAAATAATCTGATTTATCCAGCTCAGGCATAAGGCGTGTGGTTTGTTCCACTTGGCCCCCAAACAGATCTAACGATTGTTGTTGTCGTTTTACATTAGGTTGAAAAGACGTTTGATTTTGGAGTAAATTAAATTCAATGTTTAATTCTTCCTGTAAAAAACTGTATACCGGAAAATAAAAATCCTCTCCTTCTTTGTGTGTATAATCTAAAAGGTCAATTAATTGAAGGTCAATGTTCAGATCGCGATTCAGTTCATGAATAACCCTGTAAATGCTTTCGTTACAGGTAATAGAGAAAAGATCAAAATCAAAATGCTCTTCAGCATTAATATCTAAACTGTATGTTGCCATTTAGTTCAAGCTGAAGAGCATTTATGATGAGTTTAATTATCCTGATATCTTTTCTATCAGTTCAGTGCTGATACCGGTAGAACTGTAACCGCCATCGTGGTATAAATTCTGCATGGTAACCATACGTGTTAAGTCAGAGAATAAGCTTACCGTATAATTAGCACAATCTTCTGCGCTGGCATTTCCTAAAGGAGATTGAAGGTCAGCAAATGTGTAAAAATCAGAGAAGCCTTTAATGCCGCCACCGGCTGTTGTTTTGGTAGGAGACTGTGAAATGGTATTGATCCGCACTTTCTTTTGTTTACCGTAATGGTAGCCGAAGGTACGCGCAATACTTTCCAACATCGCTTTAATATCAGCCATGTCTGTATAAAACGGATACGTGCGTTGAGCTGCGATATAGGATAATGCAACAACCGAAGCATGCTCATTCAAAGCATCTAATTTATGTGCTGCGGCTAACATTTTATGAAATGATAAGGCTGATACATCAATTCCTTTCTGAAAAAAATCATAGTTTAATTCAGTATACGGAATGTTTTTACGGATGTTTACACTCATCCCTATTGCATGCAAAACGAAATCAATTTTACCTCCCAATATATCCATTGATTCGGTATAAAGATTTGTAATTTCTTCCATATTTGTAGCGTCCGCAGGAATAATTTTAGCGCCTGTTTCTTCTGCCAGTTTATTAATTTCGCCCATACGCATGGCAATGGGAGCATTCGTTAATGTAAAGGTTGCACCTTCTTCATGGCATTTTTTTGCCACTTTCCATGCGATCGAATTCTCATCCAATGCACCTGTTATAATTCCGCGCTTTCCTTTTAATAAGTTGTATGCCATAATGTTTTTTTTAGTTGGGTAAATATACGATTTACCGGTTATTTTCTTAGGATTTTAAGCCTTTAATTATCATATAAAAGGTATTTTTTTTGTATAAAATAATTAGCCGATTCATATAATTGCATCATGTGTTTATCCATATAGCCAGCCTTTTCAGGATATAGGCTCTTATAATTTGTTTGGTCTAAATTTTTATATTTTCTTAAATAGGTTTCATTATTACTGAGTGTTTTATAGTAATAAAATCCTTCATTATCCACGCAGCCTATTTTATCATCCGCGGAAAAAACAACAAACGGATGTTGTTCTTTTAGTATATTAATCCCAAACGTTTTATTAGTATAACCTGCACCGATAATTCCCATAACCGTTGCCGGAATATCAGGCTGATAGCACGGTGAGGATATAGTATCAGGCTTAAATAATTTTGGTTGGTGAATAATACAGGGAACATGATTATAGCTTAGCGGCATTTCATAAGTGTGACTCATAGATAATCCGTGGTCACCTAAAAATATAAATACGGTGTGCTTATACCAGTCTTGTTTTTTTGCCTGCTCTATAAATCTCCCGATTGCCCAGTCTGCATACATCGTGCAATTGTCCTGTGGCGTTTCTCCTGAAGGTTTATAAGGTATGTCTGTAGGTATTTTCCACGGGCCGTGATCAGATGCCGTCATTAATACAGATAGAAAAGGTTGACGGCTCTTTCGATTATTGGTTGTTTCAATTAGTTTATCAAATAATAAGTGATCGGGTACACCTAAAGAACTCTCGGCCTGCGAATGATCAAAATCATATTGGCTGATTATATGCGAAAATTGATTGAGTTTAAAAAAACCTTCCATATTATCAAAATGCGGATCATGTGTTGTATAAAAATAGGTTTCGTATCCTTGCTTGCTAAGCAAGGGGCCCAATCCGTCGAATGGCATTTTTACATAATTTTTCATGGCTTTTTCAGCATACATGCTTAAATAGCCGGTTGATGTTGAAAATAAGCCGTTAAAAGTATGGATACCGGATGAAAAAAAGTTTTCAAAAAAAACAGATTCTTTATTGAGTCTGTCTAAGTTTGGCGTCAGGTCTTTTCCGCCGTAATACCCCATTTTAAAAACAGACATGCTTTCCATTACAACAATTACAATGTTATAGTTTGTCTTTGTATGTGACGAATCTATTACCGCTCTATCTATATTTTGCTCATAAGGTGTAGTTATTTCAAGGTAATTTCTTGTGTAAGCAATAGCTTTATCGATGTTTTTCGGCACAGAATAGGATTTTTTCTTTTTATTATAAAGCACCGTTTTCCAAAATGTAAAATTTGGATTTATTGCTATTTGATTAATAAAATTATTTGATGAAACAATGGATAAGCCTTCATGCAAGCCTGAGCGTGCGGAGCTTCTTCCTCTTGAGCCAAGTGTTACCAGCGCGGATAGTAAAGCAAATACTAAAATTGAATAATAACGGTTTGCTTTCGGTTGATTTTGTTCCTGTTTTTTAAAACCGGAAAACATTTTTTTGGACACATACAAAAGGATAAAAGCAAAAAGAAAAAATAAGATAAAAAACCCCCAATAGGAAAAGCTTCCGAAAATAACCCCTGCCGCAAAAGAAGGGTTTTCGCTCCACAAGAATGCATTTTTATTTAAGTGCGTGCCAAACTGTTTAAAATAAGGGATATCGGCAACACATATAAAAAGGTAGAGTAACTGCAGTAATAGAAAACTATAAAAACCAAATGTGTATAATTTTTGATTTTTAAAAAAATAAGCAACCGACCATATTAAAACGGCAAAATAGGTGATCCAGCAAAACACGGCCGTATCAAATTCAAGTCCCATCCTGAATCCCATTAATTTATCAAAAAAGGGGACAGTTCCTACATCAGATGATCTGTTAAAATAATAAAATGTAAAACGAATACAAAAAAACAAGAAGAGGTTTAGCACATACAGCTTAAAAATCAGCTTAACATGTGCCGGTATCTTTGCTGCTATCTGTTTAAGCATTCAATAACTCTTTTGCGTTCTTTAAAGCCGTCTCTGTAGGCGTTCCCGTGCTTAACATTTTAGCTATTTCGGCAACGCGCTCGTCTTTATTCAGCAGCTTAATATTTGAAGTGGTTTTATTGGTTGAATCCGATTTATAAACAAATAAATGAGTTTCGCCTTTACTTGCCATTTGCGGTAAATGTGTAATGGTAATCACCTGCATGCGTTTACCCATTGTTTTTAAAATGTTCCCGATCTTATCAGCCACATCACCGCTCACACCGGTATCAATTTCATCAAAAATAATAGTAGGTAAGGCCGTGTGCTCTGCTAACAGGGCTTTTAAGCATAAGGTTAAGCGCGATAATTCCCCGCCTGATGCTGTTTTATGCAGCTCTTTAAATTCAGCGCCCTTGTTGGCTGTAAATAAAAATGAGACATTATCCACACCCATAGCTGATAAATGTTCCTGTTGGCTCAGCTCAATTTTAAACTGTGCATTAGCCATGGATAAGCTTGCTAGCATGGTTTTAATATTTTGCTCAATACCTTCCGTCGCCTTGTGGCGTTTCTTAGAAAGATCTGTTGCTAAAGCCTTACATTGTTTTTCCCGATCGGCAATTTCTTTTTTTGTTTTCTCAATGGTAACTTCTAATGACGAAAATTGCAGCAGCTTAGCTTCTATCTCTGATTTAATAGTCAATAATTCTTCCTCGGAAAGCACACCGTGTTTTTTTAGTAAACGGTTCAGCTTATCTAATTTAGAATTTACTTCCTCTAACCGGTTGTTATCATATACTACTTCTTCTTCAGCCTGTTCAATATCTCCGGCAAGTTCTTTTAATTCAATGATCACCGAATTAATGCGTTCAAAAAATTCGTTGAATTTTGAATTGAATTTCGACACGCTTTGAAGTTGCTGTTTAATAACCGCTAAGGCGGCCACGCTGTTGTCATCACCTCCTGAAATAGCAGACGATGATCTTGATAAATTTCCCTTAATGAACTCGGCATTTTCAAGCGTTTCGCTTTCCTCTTCCAATTCTTTCAGTACGCCTTGTTTAAGATCTGTTTCCTCCAATTCATTAAATTGGAATTGAAAATAATCCAGTTCTTTTTTTGCTTGGATCTCTTGACCTACAAGATCATCAAGCTGCTTTTTTAATTTTTGTAAAACACTGTAATGTTTTTTATAATCTGCAAAAAGTGCTGTTGTTTGCGCAAATGCATCCACCAATTCAAACTGAAAATTAGTTTCTTTCAGTAATAATGTTTCATGCTGCGAATGAATATCAATTAAGCGGTCGCCCAACTCCTTTAAAACTGTTAATGTTGCCGGCGTATCATTTATAAAGGCCCTCGATTTTCCTTCAGGAGTAATTTCTCTTCTTATGGTAGTAATGTCTTCAAAGTCTAGTTCATTCTTTTCAAAAAAAGACTTAAGCTTGTAAGCTTTAATATCAAAACGGGCTTCAATAATACATTTCTTTGCTTTGTCGTGCAGATTCCCAACATCGGCCCTGCTGCCCAATGTTAGGCCCAATGCGCCTAACAGTATGGATTTTCCCGCCCCGGTTTCGCCTGTAATGACGGTTAAGCCTTTAGCGAAATCAACTTCAGTTTTTTCAATTAAGGCAAAATTCTGTATGCGTAAATGTTGTAACATATTTGTCTTAAATATCGTAAAATTAATTGGGGTAGGTTTTTGTTTTAGTGCCAAACTCTCCCTTTTTTTCAACAGAAACCGGATTTTATGATACCCGGCTAATTTAAATTACACGTTCAATCATTAAACTTATTCATTTACTCATTATGCTGTAACTAACATGTATAAATAGCGTATACAGTTAAGAAGCATGGCACAAAAATGTATATGGTTCATATAATCAGTGAAAGTATAACTTAAATTTTCATATCATGAGGCAGCTAAAGATAACCAAACAGATAACCAACCGGGAAACCGCATCACTTGATATGTATTTGCAGGATATTGGCCGTGTGGAGCTGATAACAGCAGATGAAGAAGTTATACTGGCTCAGAAAATAAAAGCAGGCGATCAAAAAGCGTTAGATAAATTAGTGAAAGCTAATCTACGTTTCGTTGTATCTGTTTCAAAACAATACCAAAACCAGGGCTTAAGTTTACCTGACCTTATTAATGAAGGTAACATGGGTTTAATTAAAGCGGCTCAGCGTTTTGATGAAACCCGCGGTTTTAAGTTTATATCATACGCTGTTTGGTGGATCAGGCAAAGTATTTTACAAGCCTTAGCTGAACAATCACGTATAGTGCGATTGCCGCTTAATAAGATCGGCGCCATTAATAAGATCAATAAAACGTTTGCAAAGTTAGAACAGCAGCTCGAAAGAGAGCCTATAGCTGAAGAAATCTCTGAATTATTGGATATTTTACCGGAAGATATCCGTGAAACTATGAAAAATCAAGGCAGGCACATGAGTATGGACGCACCTTTAGGTAACCTGGAAGACGGTGGCAGTATGTACGAATTAATGGAAAATACGCATGAAGTAACGCCCGATAATGAATTAATTAAAGAAAGTTTACGTAATGAGATCGATAGGGCTTTAACGGGTTTAACAACGCGTGAGGCTGATGTAGTAAGGCTATATTACGGCTTAAGCGGAGGGCATTCACATTCATTGGAAGAAATCGGTGAAAAATTTGAATTAACGCGCGAAAGAGTACGCCAGATAAAAGAAAAAGCGGTGCGTCGTTTAAAGCACGCTTCTAAAAGCAGGGTTTTAAAAGATTATTTAGGTTAAGTTTTATATGTTTGTGTTTGTTTGTTAAAGGAGGCTCTTGCTCAGGGCCTCTTTTTTTATGGCATAAGATTTTGTACAACATAGGATTATAGTTTTTTAATGGGGGATAGAGTTTTTGTTTATACTATTTTCTGTAACACTCCTTATAATTTTATATTTTTGATTTTCAATTTACATCTATGTCACATATAATAGCCCCATCTGTTTTATCTGCCGATTTCGGTAATCTGCAAAGAGATATTGAAATGATCAACGCGTCGGATGCGGATTGGTTTCATGTGGACATTATGGACGGTATGTTTGTTCCTAATATTTCCTTCGGATTCCCGGTACTTAAAGTATTACAAAAATATGCGAAGAAGCCGTTGGATGTTCATTTAATGATTGAAGATCCCGACCGTTATACCCAAGCATTTAAAGATGCTGGCGCACACACCTTAACAGTGCATGTAGAAGCGAGCAGGCACTTACACCGTAATGTTCAAAATATTAAAGCTGCCGGAATGAAAGCGGGCGTGGCTTTAAATCCGCACAGCAACATTCATTTACTGGAAGATGTTATTTGTGACCTCGACCTGATTTGCGTGATGAGTGTGAACCCGGGTTTTGGCGGACAAAAATTTATTGAGAACACCTTTGCAAAAGTCATTGCTCTTAAAAAATTAATTACCGAAAAAAATTCGAAAGCATTAATTGAAATTGACGGAGGCGTAGATCTTAATAATTACCATAAATTATTGGTATCAGGTGCTGACGTATTGGTTGCGGGCAATACGGTATTTTCGAGCGAAGACCCTTTACAAACGATCAAACAATTAAAACTAAAACAATTATAAACCCTAAACACTGAACATTATGCCATTTGAATTACCAAAATTACCGTATGCTAATAACGCATTAGAGCCGCATATTGATGCTAAAACTATGGAGATACACCATGACAAGCATCACCAGGCTTATGTCACTAATTTAAATAAAGCTATTGAAGGTACTGATGCTGAAAAATTAAGCATTGAAGATATCTGCAAAAACATTTCAAAATACCCGATTGCCGTGCGTAACAATGGTGGCGGGCATTACAACCACTCTTTGTTTTGGCAAATTATGGCGCCTAACGCAGGCGGTATGCCAACAGGCGATTTAGCAAAAGCGATTGAAACTGATTTAGGCGGATTCGAAAAATTTAAAACAGATTTTTCAAATGCCGGTGCTACACGTTTCGGTTCAGGCTGGGCTTGGTTATGCGTTAAAGAAGGAAAATTATGTGTGTGCTCAACGCCTAACCAGGATAATCCTTTAATGGATATTGCTGATTGCAAAGGAACACCGATTTTAGGAATGGATGTATGGGAACATGCTTATTATTTAAATTATCAAAACCGTCGCCCGGATTATATGGCGGCATTTTTTAATGTGATCAACTGGACAAAAGTTGCCGAGCTTTATACTGCAGCTAAAAAATAAATTTGAGTTATTAGTTTAAACAAAAAGGTCTCGTAGAAATACGAGACCTTTTTTTATAGTATTATGTTACGGTTTAGTTTTTAATCACGCGTATCACCGAACAGTTGTTATTGCTTATCAAGCGTACATTATAGATGCCTTTAGCAAATAGATCCATATAAATAACTGTTGAGTTTGCAACATCCTGTTTAGCTATTACTAATTTGCCGATAGCGTCATATACTTCTACATTTACTTTATCGATCGTAGTAAAGTTAATTGTAAAATTATCGGAAGTAGGATTAGGATACACAACAAATGAACCGGCATTAGCTGCTTCTTTTATACCTGTACATAAATTTACATTAACCGTTTTTTGATTTGTATTTGTACAGTTGTTGCCATCTGTATAACTGTAGCTTAGCGTATAAGTTCCTGCGCCCGCTGTTAACGGATCAAATGAATTTCCTGTAACAGCAGTGCCT
>JBBRHI010000070.1:0-9871 GCA_038222995.1 Bacteroidia bacterium
CATTACTTTATCATACTTTGCATTTGCACTTACCAACATAAGCATAAACTGCGAAATGGCTTTTAATGTTTTTTCTCCCGTAATACTACTGTCGCCATAAGCCTTGTAAAATAGGGTTCTGTATAATTTTAAACCATTTAATTTATCTACAAGCGCATTAATAGAGCTTCCCATTTCAGCCGGGTGAGCAATTGGTGCAAGTGCTTGCATATCTAAATTATTAACGGCCCCATCCCACATATATGATGTTTGCCACGCAAGGTTCATTAACGCGGGCGAATTGCGCGTACCGATACTGTCGTGAATGCCATGACTTAAGGCATGATCAATATGTGTAAAAGCTGAATATTGCGAATGGCAGCTTGCGCAAGAGATCTTATTATTTTTTGAAAGCCCGGGATCGTAAAATAAGACTCTGCCCAATATTATTTTTTGTTTATTGAGCGGATTATTAGAAAAATTATAGCTTGGCTGAGGCCAGTTAAGAGGCACAACAAATAGATCATCAGGGATAGAAAAACCAAGAAACAGAAAGCCGGTAATAATAAGCGCTATTCTTTTCATTGATTTTTGATACTGAAACATTGAGCAGCATGCTTTAAAAGCTTTAAGGCATCATTATTTGGAGACATAATATGGTGTTGCTTTTCCAAATTACAGGCTTCTATAAATTTATAAAGATCAAATAAAATAATGATCTTTTCTTTTTGAATTAACTGTAAAGATACTTTTTGCAAAGTATTATATGGATTTTGGTAACCGCCCAAGTGAAATTGAAATTCTTTTTTGGGATCGGGAGACAGATCACTTTCTCCTTCCAGCTTAAAATTAATATAACCGCTTTGCCAGGCCCAGTACATACCTTTAGTAGGGTCGAGATCGCCGCCCATAGCGCCCGAAACATTGGTAATACTATCAATACCAAAGTTAAACTTAATTCTATTGAATTTAATAGCAGCGGGAACTTTTAATTCTATCAATTTATCAGGATCTTCAAAAGCATCGTAGAGATGAAAACTATTTTGTTCATCCCATACTAAGGCATTATCCTTAAAAAGCCTGATCCCTGAAATGTAAAATCTTAACGTTTTAAATTTTATCAGGTTACCTTTATATATAAGATAAGTAGAATCATTTAAAACAAATTCCTTATTGGCAAACACCGGCTTAAATGAAAGGCTAAGGTTTTTTTGCTGGCCGAACGCGATATTAAAACAGAGGTACAATATAATAACACCTGCCGGCTTTTTGAGTGTCGACATGTGTTTTAAAAGAACTCTATTTTTTATAAATGTTATGTAACTTATTTTATAATTGAAACTTTTCTTGAAATCTTATTCCCGTTTTTATCTGTTAATGTTACAAAATAATTTCCGCTATATACTGTTTTAGTATCAAAATACACAATGGTACTGCCTTGGTATAAAATAGTTTTCTCAACCAACTTACCGCTTATGTCATATAGTGCCACCTCATAATTTTCTTTTACTAAATCTTTTATCTGAATGGCAATAAGGTCGCTTGCCGGGTTAGGGAAAACAGTCAGGTTTAAATTTGTAATTTCATTTTCTGCAATACCTGTAGCTGCCGATGTATACGTTGTTGTCGTTTCGGTAATAGAGGTTACTTTAGAAGCCACTTTTGTACCGTAATAAGTTGGCCCTATTAAGTAAGGGTAGGCCGAATTCCAATTTGCATCAACTGTTGCAAAATAGCAATAGGTTCCGTTTGGATATTCAGGTGTTACGCAAAACCGCCCGTTGTGATCATCTAAATAATCAGGCGTAGCAGCCGACGTAGCAATATATTCGTAGTCTTCTTTAAATGTACCTAAAGGATAGGTTGAACTTACCGGAGGACCGGCAGTAACTGTAGCGCCTGTATAGTAAGTGGTTCTTGTTGTGATGTTACGGAGAGAAAAACTTGATTTCATTCTCACAATTCCACCCGTACCATCTGCATTTTTATAACCGTAGGCTCCATATACAGGAAAACCGTCGTAAGCAAAACCTATTAAAGGTGAATGTACATTGGCATTGATAGCATATAACCCGTCAGCAGCGTATAAATTACAAATGTTTGAAAGCACATTAATATCTAAATTAAACGCACTCGGATTTTGATGGTGATGGTAATTACCCATTGCCGGGTGACCTTTAGCACAGTCGAAGCCTGCCCTTTCAGCTACTATGGCATCCCTGTTCCATACTCCGTCTCCCATACCCCCGCTCGGGCCGCCGGCCATAGCGCCTGTAGAGTTTTTCCAGGATGCTCCGTCTCTGTAATCAAACATAGCAACCCCATTAATAAAAATACCGATGTTACCACCGGAAGTACTCACGGCAGCTCCTGTATTTTGAACCGGTGTAAGCGGAAATTTAAATATAGCTGCCTGGCTTGTTGCCAGTGAAGGATTACCGTCTAAAAACGGGCCGGTAACGTACGAGGGAATGCCTGTTGTAGTAGCATATACGTAAGTTCCGGAATATTGAACCGATTGCACATTTACCAAAGCCGCATCATTAATGGCGGTAGAATTACCCGATACATAATGCCTTCCGGTTACGGTTGTATTTTGCAACCAAGCGGTTATTTGAGGACTTAATTGGGCATTCACAGCTGATGCAATAATAATTGACGATGCTGTTAAAAATAGTTTTCTCATATAAATTGTGTTGTTTAATAGTTTAGATGTTCTCGAAATAAAAAACCGGCGTTTAGTTTAAAATTTATTTTGGCGGATGTTGAGGGGCAAATAATTTTCCAAGGTCTTCTACCAGTTCATTAAAGTATTTTATTTGTACGCCTTTGCAAAGAGACCTGATTTGGCGGAAATGTGTAAAGTTAAGCTCTTCCGTGAGCTTTTGATTTTCGGCTATATTGGTAATCAGCTTATTTTTATCAATTTCATTCACAGGGTTTTCATTTAATAAGGCATATAATTTATCGTGCAATAATTTTGAATTGTCACGAAGCTCTCTGCTCCTGCTCCTATGCTCATCTACCATTGCATTATATTGGTTTTGCTGCGTTTGGTTAAAATGTAAACGTTCAATAATAATATTTTTAGGCCCTTCGCCGGGACGATTATTTGCTATTGGACCTTTAGCGGAATGATGCAGGAACAAAAAAGCCAACGTCGCTAAGTTTAAAACTAGAAGCCCTATAATTGCAAGTGTCAGTAATTTTATTTTGTTCATTATCAGTTATAGTTAATGGTGTTCTCATTTATCAGTTGCATGGCATTTGATAATTGTTTCACTTCCTGTTGTTTAGTTTGAGTAACGATGCGACTTTTTTGGAATATTAAACCATTTAAAGCGATCAATATTAAAAACGAACATGCCGTGATCCATACAAACTTCGGCTCTAAGTACTCCTCTGCCCCGGTTTGAATCCGGTTAAAAATTTTACTGTATAAATACGGATCTGCTTCAGGTCGCTGAATCCCCTTTATACTATTTTCTATTTCGCTGTATGTGCTCATTTTTGTATATAACTAATTAGATGCCTTATCATTTAAAAACCGGCGCTATTTTTCATTTTTTTTATAATAATCCCCTAAACTCTTTTGTAAATTTTGTTTTGCCCTTACCATTAAAGATTCTACCGAGGCAACAGACACCTTTAAAACTTCTGCTATTTCTACATAGCTGAGGTCTTCCAATTTATGCAAAATAAAAGCCGATTTTTGCCTTTCGGGTAATTGATCAATAGCTTTAAAGAGCGTAGCCGCCCGTTCTTTATTTTCGAGCTGAACACCGGGATGATCGAAATGACCGGGATCGTTTTGCAACTCACCCTGTTCATTAGTAAACAGCTTTTGAAAAAAGGCAAACCGTTTTTTGCGGTTCTTTGCACGAATGTATTCCAACGATTTGGTAACTGCTATGCGGTATATCCAAGTTGACAACTTTGATTCCCCTTTAAATTGATGTATGGATTGGTATACGGTTACAAACACGTCTTGGGTCACATCCTCTGCATCTTCCTTGTTTTGCAATAAGCCCAGGCAGGTATTCAGAACTTTTCTTTCAAATTCTGACACCAGTTGTTTAAAAGCAGGTTCATCGCCCGCCTTTAATCGTATTATCCATTCCTGTTCATTCAAATCGGGGAGGTTCTATGCCATAAACATATCATTATTTTATTGAACCGGCATCTTATTTTACAAACTTATAGCATCAATTTAAAAAATAAAGTCTTAATAAATATGTAATTTTGTACTGTTTAAAACTTATGTATATGAAAAAAATAAATGTTGCCATCAACGGTTTCGGAAGGATAGGAAGAGTGTTTTTCAGGATTGCTTTTGCGAACCCGAACATCAATATAGTTGCCATAAACGACATTACCGATTCGGGCACTTTAGCCCATTTATTAAAGTATGATTCGGTGCATGGAAAATTTAACGGAGAAGTAAAGCATGATAAAGACCACTTATATATTAACGGACAAGAGATAAAAATATTCGCCTCAAAAGATCCTGAGAATTTACCGTGGAAAGCTTTGGGTATTGACATCGTCATTGAATCGACGGGCTTATTTTTAGATAAAGCGTCTGCTCAAAAACATTTAAATGCCGGTGCTAAAAAAATTATATTATCGGCTCCCGCAAAAGACGATGATATTAAAACCATTGTTTTAGGCGTTAATGATGACCTGTTAAATGCCGACGATGTTATTATCTCTAACGCATCGTGCACCACCAATTGTTCTGCGCCTATGTTAAAGGTTTTGCAGCAATGGGGCATTGAAGAAGCGTATGTAACAACCGTTCACTCCTACACCGGCGACCAGCGCCTGCATGATGCACCGCATAAGGATTTGCGAAGAGCACGCGCAGCGGCGTTAAACATTATACCTACCAGTACCGGCGCTGCAAAAGCCTTAGGTAAAATTTTTCCGGATATGGAAGAAAAGCTTGGAGGATGCGGCATACGCGTTCCGGTTGCCGACGGTTCTTTAACAGATATTACCTGTGTACTCACGCAATACCCGAGTGTAGAACAAATTAATGAAGCTTTTAAAAAAGCATCAGAAACAGATCTGAAAGGGATTATGGAATACACGGTAGACCCTTTGGTATCGGTTGACGTTATAGGTAATCCGCATTCTATCGTATTTGACTCTGACTTTACAAGCATTGTAGGTAACCTGGTAAAAATTATCGGTTGGTATGATAACGAGTTTGGCTACAGCAGCCGTTTGGCTGACCTTGTGGTTAGGATGGGGTCAATATAGGGTTTTCTATAATTGCTTTATTAATTTGGTAAGCAGAGTTATTATTAAGATTAAATCTAAATAATCCATACTTTAACCTTTTTTGTAACTTATCGGTACTTTCTGCGTTTATATCTTCATTAATTTGCGGTACCCCGAAAAACTATGAAGAAACTTTTTACCGGAGTACTATGTGTGATAAGTATCTGTTCGTTCGCTCAAAAGCTTACGATATCAGGTAACGTGCAGGATACCATTGCAAAAGAACCTTTAAAGAACGCCATTGTAATGGTGGTGAAACTAATGGATTCTACATTAGTTGACTTTACAAGGACCAATGAGCAAGGGTTTTTTAAACTGAAACCTGTCCCTATTGATACTTACCAGGTTATTATTTCGCATCCTAAATTTGCCGATCAGGGCTATTTTATTTTCGGGGATAAAAAGAATTTAGAGTATGATTTCGGTAAAATTATTTTACAACCTAAAAATGTATCGTTGGATGAAGTCACTATTTTTGCTTTCAGGGATCCAATTTATTATAAAGGCGATACACTTATTTATACGGCCGATTCGTTTAAGGTAAAAGCCAACGCCACTGTTGAAGACCTTTTAAAAAAGCTACCGGGACTTAAGGTTGACAAGGACGGCAAAATAACATCGCAAGGAAAGGCTGTGGACAAGGTACTTGTAGACGGAGATGAGTTTTTTGGGACAGACCCTACGGTTGCTACTAAAAATTTAAATGCAAGCGCTATTGAATCGGTTCAAGTGTATGAAAAGAAAAGTGATGATGCCGTTAATTCAACTACCGGAGAAGAAACACAGAAGATCCTGAACCTTAAATTAAAAGAAGAAGCAAAAAAAGGATACTTTGGTAAAATAAGCGGCGCAAGCGATTTTCAAAAGTTTTATGAAGGGGAAATGCTGGCTAATTATTTTAAGAAGAAACTAAAAATATCTGTCTTCGGCCTTGCCAGCAATACGCCGCGTTCGAGCTTTGGCTGGGGCGATATGTTTAAGTACGGTTTAAATAATGAAATGAATATGACCCAAAACGATAACGGCGATAATTTCTTTTTCAATAACGATAATCAAAATCAAGGGATCCCTCAAACCATAAAAGCAGGGGTTTATTATTCGGATAAAATTTCAAAAAAGACGAAAATAAATTTTAATTATTCCTATAATGCCAGCCGGTTAAATGTAAAAACTACCAACCACTCTCAGTATTTTTTACCGGATACCTCCTATTCTTCTTCCAATGTTACACAAGCCGTGCAACGGAATGAAGCCCATAGCGTCAATTTTTCGATTGATCAGAATATCGATTCTTTAACCGACCTTAATGTTACTTCTAAAATTAAATTTTTAAATGACAAATCATCCAGCCTTAATGAAACAGATTTTATAAGAAGTGATAATGTAAAGACACGGAACACCGGTATTTCAAATTCAAATAGAGGAAGCGGCTATGATATTACCAATAATATAAAGTTATTACGCAAGTTTAAAAAGAAAGACCGATTGTTAACACTATCCTATAATAATGCATTTTCGAATAACCAATCGGAAGGTTATTTAAAAACAGATAATAGCTTTTATACGGATACTGCATCTAACATCAGTTCTATTAATCAAAAAAAGACGAACTCCAACAACAGTCAGAATCACTTTATGGGAGTATCCTTCTTGGAACCACTCACCAAAAAAATTAAAATGGAGGTATCTTATGATTATATGTTCTATAAAACCACGCAGGACAAAAGATCAATTAATAATATTGGCGGTGATTACATTCAACTTGATTCGAACCTGACCAATAACTTTATTAATACCAAACAAATTAACCGTGCGGGGCTGAAATTTATTTATGAAGTAAAAAAAATACGCTTCATTTTAGGAGCTAAGGGCAGAAATGTTTTTGTGAACAATAATAATATTTTCAAAAATCAGCATATTAATCAAAACTTTAATAACTTTCTTCCTTTCTCTTCTTTAAGATATAAGTTCACGGATAACAAATCGATGGATGTATCTTATAAAACTAATTCTACAAACCCTTCTATTACTCAGCTACAGCCATTACCGGATAATACGAACCCTAATTTTATCAGTATCGGTAATCCTAATTTATTACCAACATTTACCAATGAGCTTAATGTGAATTTTAATTCATGGAAACCCATCAGCGGAAAATATACCTGGTTTGGCGCAAGTTATATAATCACTAATAATGCTTTTTCAAATAAAATCTATTACGACAGTATTGGGCGAAGCGTTAGCCAAACCATAAACGTTAACGGAAACCAATCGGGAAGTTTTTTCTTTGGTACCAGCATTCCGTTCTTTTCTAAAAAACTGGAAGTACAGCCCAACGCCAATGGCTCTGTATCGAATAACAAAACCATTATCAATAACCTTGAAAATAAAACACTCGATTTGAGAACAAATATCGGCTTAGAATTACGTTTAAATTTAGAAAATGTAAGCGCCGGTATAACCGGGTACACCGAGTACAATAAATCATCGTCGACTTTAAATACCAATAGTATTAAACCTTACAGCGCACAGGGATTAACAGGGAACGTTTCGGTTAAACTAACAAAAAAACTGGTTTTAGAAAGTGATGCCGCTTATACAATTAACGGGCAAAGAAGCGCCGGCTATAATATAAATTACCTGGTTTGGAATGCTTCCATCAACAAAACATTTTTTAAGAAAGAAAGCCTTATCATCGGTTTTTACGCATATGATATGCTGAACCAAAACATCAGCGTAAACAGGAGCATTACAAGCAATATTATCTCCGATACAAAAACAAATATTATATCAAGGTATTTTTTATTAAAAGCGACGTTTAAGTTTAACAGCAATAAAGAAAAGGAGGAAAATGATTTTGATTAGGTACATATTACTTCTCTCTTTGTTTACAACAAATTTGCTCCAAAGCCAGATCATTTACGGCAAAATAGTTTATGAACGTAAAACAAACCTGTATAAAAAATTTAAGAACAACGGCGATGTAAAAGAGTGGCTTAAGGAGGAAGATAAAAATAAAACAGATGTGTTTGAACTGTATTTTAATGATTCTTTATCTGTTTTTAAACCACAGGAAACGGATCTGGTAGAACGCATGAGTTGGGCAACCAACAAAAATGTGGTTTACCAAAACTACACCAAAAAAACACGTTTAACCGAAAAAAGCATTTGGGGAGAAAAATTTTTAGTGGAAGATTCGGTCAGGAATTTCACATGGAAAATAACGGACAGCAAACGTAAGATCTGCGGTTATCAATGCCGTAAAGCAGTTTGGACAGCAAATGATACTACACGGTTATATGCCTGGTTTTGTTCGGAAGTAATACCATCCATTGGCCCGGAAAGCTTTACGGGTTTACCGGGTGCCATATTAGGATTAGCTACAGAAGACGGCGGCGTTATTTATTTTGCGAAAAGCGTAGAAGGAATTAAACCGGATGTGAACGTATTAGCCGCTAAAAAAACAAAACAAAAAATTTACAAAGTTGCTGAGTTAAGAGCGCAGCTTGAAAAAGAATACGGTAAAGAAAAATGGGGTAAAACAATGATATACAACAATTTTGAGATTTGGTAAAAAAATCCAACATCCGCCTCATTTCCTGTTTGTTCTGCATTTCTTTTTTATATTTGTGTGAATGATTAAGTACCTTTTCGCATACCTTATTTTAGCATTTAGTTTTGTTAATTGTGTTCCGGCTCAACAACTTACTGCCAATGCCGGGAATAATAAAAACATATGCTCTAACACCACGCAAACCCTTGGCGGCTCACCTTCAGCAACAGGCGGCACATCACCTTACAGCTACAGCTGGCAACCTTCCAATTTTTTAAGTTCTTCTACTGTACCAAATCCTAATGCTTCCAATATTTCAAGCTTTATAGAATATACTTTAACTGTTACGGATAAAACGGGTGCTACAGCTTCAAGCACCGTTCTTTTTTACGTGGACCCCATAAATACATTTAATGCGGGAATTGACACCGGCTATTGCATTGGCGAGCAATCGGGTGTAACCATCGGCAGCCCTAACAATGCGAGTAATAATACAAACCATACCTTTTCATGGCAACCTACAGCCGGGTTAAACGATGCAAGTTCTCCTAATCCTGTGGCTACAAATACAGTTACTACACAGTATACACTTACTGTATCAAACGGAGGCACTTGTCCTGACAGAAAAACAACAGTTACCGTTACGGCTTTTCAAAAACCTTATGTGGATGCAAGCCCGGATACTGTTATTGATGAAGGAAACACGATCACATTAAACGCTACGGGTTCTGTTAAAAATTATTGGCTGCCCGATTATCATATCAAATACGGATCGTCTGCAAGCCCCGATGTATGGCCTATTGTAACTACTACGTATACGTTGTTTGTTGAAGATTCCCATCACTGTTTCAATTCAGATACAGTAACCGTTAGAGTTATTACGGGAGATAAATTATTTTTTTACAGTGCCTTTACTCCTAACGGCGACGGCGACAATGATTTTTTTTACATTGGTAATCTTGAAAAGTATCCCGATAATAATTTAAAAATATACAATCGCTATGGTAAGGTTGTATTCAGCGCAACCAATTATAACAACGATTGGGACGGAAG
>JBBRHI010000071.1:0-9825 GCA_038222995.1 Bacteroidia bacterium
ATTGCTTGTATCGCTCTAAGGTGCTGTTTAAAACGGAATACGTCTCATTAAATAACCTACCGGTATCTAAGGTAAAAACAGAAACAGGTAATCGGTTCGAGAAAATTAAATGCGTGATAACCTGGTCTTCATAACCGAGGCTTGAAGAAAAAACTACTTGTCCGGGAAATTCCAAGGCTAAAACAGCGATGGATTCTTCCGGGTATTTATTTTCTATGAGGGCTTGTATCCTTTTTATAGTGTGTTGCATGGTATTAGTATTGTTTGCTTCTGCGAATTACCGATATAATGTCCTAGCACATTTATATTTTTTTTACTGCTGTAAGGCATTTAAAATATCCTCTAAAATATCATCTTTATGTTCCAGCCCTATAGAGATCCTTATTAAACCCGGGGTGATTCCTACCCGCACTCTTTCTTCTTCCGATAATTTACAATGCGTAGAGGATGCGGGATGTGTAGCAATACTTCTGGCATCTCCTAAATTAGGAGAGATTTTTATCATTTGTAATTTATCTAAAAACGCTGTAGCACCTTGGTAACCGCCTTTCACTGTGATCGTAATAATACCGCCCCCGGCCTTCATTTGTTTTTTAGCAATGGCATGGTTAGGATGTGAGGGTAAAAACGGATAAGATACATTTTCAAGTTTTGCGTGTCCTTCTAACGCTTCGGCTACCGATAATGCATTACTGCAATGTTTATCCATGCGCAGGGCGAGAGTTTCTAAACTTTTACTTAACACCCAGGCGTTAAACGGACTCATTGACGGGCCTGTTAATCTGCCGAATAAATAAATTTCGTGTATCAGTTCTTTTTTCCCTACTACTACTCCACCCAATACGCGGCCTTGCCCGTCCATATATTTAGTGGCAGAGTGTACTACAAGGTCCGCACCAAAAGCAACCGGCTGCTGTAAATAAGGGGTTGCAAAACAATTATCTACAATTAAAAGCAGGTTGTGTTTTTTAGCAACGGCCGATACGACAGCCAAGTCAATGAGTTCAATAGCTGGGTTGGTAGGTGTTTCCAAGTAAATAAAACGTGTTTCGGGTTTTATTAATTTCTCAATTTCAGCAACGTTATTGGTATTAAAATACGTATGTGATATATTTAATTTAGGGAAATACTTTGTGAAAATAGCATGTGTAGCGCCAAATACAGAAGAGCAAGATACGATATGATCCCCCGATTTTAATAAAGCCATAAAAGTTGTATAAATAGCAGCCATACCGGATGCAAAGGCTACACCCTGCTCTGCGTTTTCGAGCAGGCATACTTTATTCACAAATTCATTGACATTAGGATTTGTATAACGTGAATAAATAAAATCATCCGTTTCATCATTAAATGCAGCCCGCATATCTTCGGCCGAATCAAATACAAAACTTGATGTAAGGTATACAGGTGCAGAGTGCTCATTATTATCACTACGCTCCATCTGTGCACGAATGGCAAGTGTTTCAAAATGTTTATCTTCCATAAATTCTATTTCTCTTTTTCATTTTTCTCGTCCTTATTCTTTGTCTCTTCTTTATCATGAAGCTCTTTAACCGTAAAGTGGTTAACCGTTACTTTATAAGTGATGGTTGCCGTAGGCTCCAGTGTTTTAGAAACAGAACAATATTTTTCCATAGATAATTTAACGGCCCGCTCTGCTTTTTCCATTTCTACTTCTCCCGTAATTTTAAAATGAAGGCAAATAGTTTTAAAGAGGCTGTGATCTTCTACTTTTTCTGTATGGCCTTCCACTTCCACCTCAAAAGAATCGATCGCCTGCTTTTGTTTTTTCAACATTAACAATACATCAATAGAACTGCAACCTCCTACGGCTGCTAAAAGCAACTGCATAGGCCGCATTCCTTTTCCTTCTCCTCCAATATCCGGTGAGCCGTCCATTTCCAATACATTTCCATCTTCATTGGAAGCTTCCATGTGGAAGTTTTCGTTTAACTTTTTTACATTAATTTTCATAGTCGAGAAAGGATTATTTGATCAAAGATAACCAATTTTAAAACTCATTTACTCCATTAACGGTAGTATATTTCATCGTATATTTCACACCGGGGTTAATGTATTTATAAGCGCTGTGGCTCATGAGTGCCGCTTCATGAAAACCGCACAAGATCAGCTTCAATTTATTTTTGTACGTATTAATATCACCGATTGCATATATCCCCGGGATATTTGTGGAGTAGTCTTCCGTATTCACTTCAACAGCATTTTTATCAATGTTTAAACCCCAGTGTTCAATAGGCCCAAGCTTTGGACTCAGGCCAAACAGCGGAATTAAATTATCCGCAGGTATCACGTGTTGCTCTTTAGTTTTAGCATTACTAACTCCAACACTTTGCAAAACACCGGTGCCGGAAACGTATGTTAAATTGGAATTCAATAATAGATTTATTTTTCCTTCACCGGCTAAAGTCATTACTTTATTAACGCTGTCAGGTGTGCCGCGAAAGGCCTCGCTTCTGTGAACCAATGTCACTTTTTGAGCCACATCTGCCAAAAAGAGTGTCCAGTCTAAGGCACTATCACCGCCGCCTGCAATAACGATGTGCTTATCTCTGTATGCTTCCGGATCCAATACCATATAACTTACGCCTCTTCCGTTTTCGAACAAGGTAAGATTTTCTACTTCAGGCTTGCGTGGTTCAAAGCATCCCAGCCCTCCTGCTATTACTACTACACTTGCACTTATTTTTGTTCCCATATTTGTAGTTACTATAAAATCGCGTTCGCCTAATTTTTCCAATGATTCAATGCGCTCTCCCAGTGTATAACGGGGATTAAACGGTTCGGCCTGTTTTACCAGATTATCTACTAATTCCTGAGCAAGTACCGAAGGAAAACCCGGAATATCATAGATGGGCTTTTTAGGATAGATCTCTGAAAGTTGCCCGCCAACCTGTGGGAGGTAATCAATTAAATGGCAACGCATTTTTAAAAGTCCGGCTTCAAAAATGGCAAACAGTGCTACGGGCCCTGCGCCTATAATGGCTATATCTGTTGTTATCATGGTTTACTTTTATATGTTAGATAAATTAAAAAAATAATCGCTTTAAGCTTAATATAATAACTACTAAACCTACCAGGATCATAATCGTTTTGGTAGGAATTTTATTTGCTAAATAGGCGGCGATTGGCGCTGCAATAACTCCTCCGATGATGAGGCCTATAATAATTGCCCAATGCGTTAACCCGATAATAGTAACAAAGGTCAATGAACTTGAAAGCGCAATAAAAAATTCAGCAAGGTTAACGGAACCGATGGTGTACCTGGGGTTTCTTCCTCTTGCAATTAAAGTAGAGGATACTATTGGTCCCCAGCCTCCGCCGCCGATCGAATCTAAAAAACCTCCCACCAGGGCCAAAGGAAATAAACGTTTGATCCGTTTTCTTATTTTATCTTTCCTGATCGCTTTTACTAAAATAATGATTCCTAAAATTAACGTGTAACCTGAAACCAAAGGCTTAATGATATCATTATACTGCTCAAACGATGATAATATATAAGCTCCCAGTATGGCGCCTATAACGCCCGGAATTAAAAGACTTTTAAATAACTTGTTATTTACGTTGCCGAACTTTAAATGCATTAAGCCCGATACACCGCTCGTAAACACTTCTGATGCATGCACGCCGGCACTGGAAGCCGCAGGAGAAATGCCAAACGACAATAAAAATGTGGTGGCGGTTACACCATAAGCCATTCCAAGGGCGCCGTCTATCATTTGAGCCACAAAGCCTGCCAGTATATATAACAAAATGGATGAATTGATTTCACCGGCTACATAATAGGCATAACCGCCTATAGTACCGGGAGGTAAAAAATAACACAGTAAATAACCGGAAATTAATAACGCGGGAACAGATAAACTGTAAATCCATAAACGCTGAGGGCTGATCCTATTAAGTTTCTCCGGATGTTTTGAAAGTACAGAGGTTATTTTGTTCAGCTGCTTTACTTTATCCGAAAAATCTCCCTTTAAATAAGAACGAAGCCCGGTAAGGCTATCAAGTGACTCGTTAATTTCTTTAGGGAAGGATTCTTCAAAGGTTTCACGAATACGTTTGGCAAGTGTCGGTGATTTACCGTTAGTAGAGATTGCAATTTTAACATTACCCTTTTGAACAATTGAACCTAAATAAAAATCACATTGATCCGGCGTATCAGCCACATTTGCTAAAATGTGTTTTTGTTGAGCGAGGTGTTTAATTCCTAAACTTGTTTCTTTGTTGTTAATAGCAACAATTACCCAATCTATATCGTTTAAATCGTTTTCTAAAAACGAACGTTGACGGATAATGAGATTACTATAATTTATTTGAAAGCTTTTAATTTCATCGCTCACATGGGTAGCTACCAAAGTAATTTTAGCGGCAGGACTATTGTTTAAAACAGCGGTTACTTTTTCTAAACCAACTTTGCCGCCGCCAACAATAAGCACGCGGAAGTTTTCCAGTTTTAAAAAAACAGGAAATAATTTATTTGTATCAGAAACAGTACTTAACATTCTTATTGTTTGTTTTTAAATTTTAAATCGTAAGTCAGGCTAAAATAATATAAGGCTCCAATTGTTGGCCCTGCCGCATATTGATAGTAGCGTGTATTTAATACATTAGTTCCTCCAAGCTTAACAGACGTATTTATTTTTGGTAATTTGTAAGATACCTGCGCATCGAAGGTATTGAAGGAAGGAACATTGCCGGTTGCCAGCGGACTTTCCCACAAATAATTTTGTTGCCATTTCCATATAATATTAAACCCGAAATTTTTAAATAACTCCCTGTTTCCAAACTGAATATTGGTTGACCATTTAGGGGTATTAAAGCCGGTGATGAAAATATCATTTTGCTGAAGTGTTTTCAGGTCATTGAAATTTAAATTCCCTGAAAGAGAATAGGTTTTATAGATATTATAGCTCAGCCGAAGGGACGAACCATAACTGAAATAGGTGTTTTTTGCATTTGTAAATACACGGTACCTGGTATTACGGGTTTTTGTGTAGGCATCAAACGCAGAGCTGTCAGACCCCACAACACTTGTTGTAGGAACACCCACTTCTACTTGGCCTAAAAAGCCTTTCTCAATATTGTAATAAAAATCCCAATCAACCACTACCGTATTATTAAACAGAACGGCTTTATAACCGGCATCAAACGCCTGAATATGTTCGGGCTGCATTTGTGGTAAGTTAGCGATGCTTAATAAGTTTTTATTTTTAAGTATGGCGTTGTTTTTTGATAAACCGGCTGCTACGTCGGTATTTACTGCACTCGAAAAATTATCAATAGATGTTTTGGTGTAGGAGTTTTCTAAAAAACCCAACCCGTCATTTACTTTTGCCAATCCGCCTACGCGCCTTACACCGCCATTATTAACAAAGGATAGAGCCTCAAACAATGCGGGAAAGCGATAACCGTCCTGGTAAGAGAAACGAATGTTATGCTGTTTAAAGAAAGTGTATACTATCGCTACACGCGGGTTGAACTTTCCTTCAAAGTCAAAATTTTTATCGTAACGTAAGGAGGCAGTTAATTTTAAATTATCATGCAGTAATCGTTTCGTTGCCTGGGCAAAGCCTCCTACTTTTGAATAGTATACATCGTTTCCTCCGGGTGTAGTGCGTTCTGCAAGTGGTTTACTAAAATCAACAAAATTGTTTCCGTCAGGAATCACATCATTTAATCGTCCGTCTGCGCCTATTAATAAGTCCACTACTTTTGACGTGTACTTGCTTAAATCATACTGAATATCGGCATGGTACAACCTGCTTTTTTGCCAAAGAGCTGCACCGCCTGTTAAGGGCGCATCTTTGATTAAGGAAGCGTGGTCCCAATTATTAATTCCTATAATTGTTTTTTTCGCTTCATTAAACGCGTCACTTCCCGGAGTATACCGTCCCGCATCTGCTTTTGCTCTTGCAAGTTGTTGCGCCGTTACCAAATCTGTACCGGCGTTTACGGCATTTTGTAAAGTAGTTTTATAATCGTTGCCCCACGATTTATTATCTTTAAACGTTAAATCCAGATTATCTGCCAAGGGTTTTAAATTGTATGAATTACCCGTATTTTCAATAGAGGTATATGCCCGGAAGGTAATAGCCTGACCTTTTAATTCTATCGAGTGATTTTGAAGTGTGGCATTTTGAAGCTGGATTTTATTGCCTCGTTGAAAGACACCATCCATTTGCCCGTAACGGTATTTGTAACTCATCTCTGTTTTATCGTTTATTTTATAATGTAAAGCACCATCCAGTTTTATATTTTTAACTGTAGGATCAACGAGGTCTTTTTCATTCCATCCCGTGCGTCGCACATTAAATGTTTGTGTTTTCCCTTGGTATGTAACCGTTACAGGAACATTGTTATTACTCTCATTGCCGTAGGAGTTCCAGCCGTCGTAAGCAGGATTGGAAGCCGCATCGGAGAATTGAGGGAACTTAGGATTAGACGACGTTAAATCATAGGTATTTTGATCTGTGGTATTGGAAGATACCCAATCTACTCCCTGGAAATAAGAGGCATTTAATTTATACGCGAACTTATTTTTATAGCCGAAGGTATTGGCAATCCTGAAAGCCGTTTCACTCATCAGGCTTTGGCCGTGATCCCTATTATCTACATGATTAATACCTGTGCGCTGATACACACTAACTCCTTTAAATAAATAAGGACTTTTGGTAAATGAATTGGATAAGCCGTTAATGGAATTTACGCCATATAAAGCAGAAGAAGAACCCGGAATAATTTCAACGCTTCTGATATCTAATTCATTTGGGCCGATCGTATTGCCTAAAGCCATACCTAATGTTGGCGATTGAATGTCAACACCATCCACTAATTGCGTAAAGCGAAAATTATTGGGAGAATTAAATCCCCTGGTATTAGGAACTTTAAAGGTTAAGCTCCCGGTTGTCATTTGAACGCCTTTTACATTCTCCAAGGCATCAAAAAATGTCGGGGCCGGCGTTTCCCGAATGGTCATGATATCCAATTTATCAATAGCTACAGGAGATTTCAAAATATTTTCTTCTGTTTTTGAAGCGGAGACAACTATTTCATTGATTAACAGCACCTGTGTATTTAATTTAAGATCAAGTTTTGTATTTTCGTTGTCGACCACAAACTCCTGATTTTCATACCCCATAATGCTAACCAAAATCGTGAAAGGGAATTTTAAAGCGGATTTGACCGTAAATTTTCCTTCTGTGTTGGTGGTAGTTGCCACATTGCTTCCCTTTATCTGAACAATAGCACCAATAAGGGCTTCATTCGTTTTTTTATCGTGTATTTCGCCGGTAATCTGCAATAAATTATTTTGTGCCTGGTTTAAAAATGTAAAAAATAGAATGGTAATCGTAAACAGTGTTTTCATATATGTATTTAAGTTGTATGTAATGATTGAATTGATTCATATGATTGCTTTTCTTTTAATTGAAAAGACATGCATACTCACAACATCGTTCAAAATAAACCAACGTAACTATTTTATACTTAGGTATCACTAGTTATATAAGGTGTTTAATTCATGCGTTATTAATTCAAATGCTTTGTGCTGCTTTACCACTTCGCCAATAATTATGACCGCAGGCGCTTGTATTTGTTGTTCTGCGGCAACATTCACAATGGTTTGTATTGTTCCCAAAGCCATTTTTTGTGTTTGTAAAGAGCCGTCTTGAATAACCGCGATAGCAGTATCCTGCTTTCCTTCTTTTATAAAAATAGCTGCGATCTCTTTCAGTTTCGATAATCCCATTAAAACAACAATGGTGGCATCTGTTTTAGCAGCTAATGCAATATCATTTGACAGTAAGTTATTTTTTGTAGTACCTGTTATTACCCAAAAACTTTCGCTCACTCCACGGTGTGTTACCGGAATTCCTGATAGTGCGGGCACCCCTATAGAACTTGATATACCGGGAATAACAGCGGTTTCAATATTAAAAGCTTCGGCATAATTTAGTTCTTCCATGCCGCGCCCAAACACAAAAGGATCTCCTCCTTTTAACCGCACCACATGACCATGTGTATAGGCCATGTCAACTATTAATGTATTGATCTGCTCCTGAGTATACGTATGCGTGTGGTTACGCTTGCCGACATAAATTTTCAAAACACATTCGGGAGCCTGCTCCAATAATTCTTTATTTACCAATGCATCGTATAAGATAACATTAGCCGATCTAATGGCATTTAAGCCTTTTACGGTTATTAATTCAATATCACCGGGGCCCGCTCCCACCAATGTAATTTTAGGTTTTATATAAGTTGACATCATTCTGTTTTTAATGGTTATATGCAATTCATTTTATAAGATTAAAACAGCAACAACAACTTTCGAAAGACGTATGGGTATGTTTCTCTTTTTTCATATTAATTAACCGATATTATTTGTGACTCCCTGTAAGCTTTAACCTGCCGTAAAAAAGCCTGCGCCTGATCGAAATAATTTTCGGCAAATTCTTTGGACGGCTCATTCTGATTGATTTGTAGAACCAGTTCCTTAAAAGAACCGGAAAGTACTATTTCTCCGGTGTCAACCAGGTGCTTATCAAAATCGGCTATTAAAGTATGATGTGTATTAACGTGTACCTGTTTATCCAGCAGCAATCCTTTTGCTGAACTGATAAATGAAGCATAGGTATAATAGATGCTATCGCCAAATCTACTTTCATCAAAGGCTTCTGCGCTCCATGCCAGTTTTTCCTCCGATTCAAAGAACAAAGTTGCTACTAAATCAATGATTACACCGGCACACTCACCTACTCCAATAGCTGTTTGAAATTTAGTTTCAGAACCCCAATCACTGTAATCAGATTCTTTTAAAGTAGTATTATCTCCCAAGGGTTTAAGCAATTGATAAAAATAATCTTTGCCTTGCCTGTCATAGTAAGAATTAAAATATTCTCCTCCCTGCGCGTTTTTTTCCAGGTCCGCAAATAATTTCCTTAATACATCGGGCCCTCGCTTGCTTGCCACTTTAATCACTTTTTCAGAGATTCTACCATTCCCGTTCCCTAAAGTACCGCCTCCCAAAAGAACCTGTAATGCAGGTACTACGTGAGCTCCCACTTTAAAGGAGCTGCCATGAAACCCTATTTGAGCCAGGCCGTGCTGTCCGCAAGAATTCATGCAGCCGCTGATTTTAATTTTTATATCATGGTTATAGATCAGGTCGGGAAATTCCGTGTAGATCACTCTTTCTAATTCTACCGATATATGTGTGCTGTTTGATATAGCCAGATTACACGTATCGGTTCCGGGGCAGGCGGTAATATCGGCCGCTGAATTGAACCCCGGGGTTGCTAAGCCTGCTGTTTTTAACTCGTTGAATAAAAGAGGAAGCTCACTTTCGGCAACATATTTTAATAAAAACCCCTGGTTAATTGTTAGGCGAATGTCTTCGGCAGAAGCATACAGAGCTGCGATTTTTGCAAGGGCTCTTGCTTTACCCGACGAAATGTTTCCGAGCAATACTTTAATGTATACGCCGAAATAGCCCGCCTGCTTTTGCTTAAAGGTATTGGTTTCAAGCCAGGCGGCATATTCCGCCGAATCTATGGTATGATTATTTTTAAATAAAGGCTCTTTAGCCGGTGCAACAAACGAAACAAAATTCAGATCGATCTCATAGGTTTTATTTAAAACAGCTTTTTCCTCTTCGGCAACTAATTTCAAAAACTCCTGTACACCAATTTTATTAATTAAATATTTAATGCGTGCTTTATGCCTGCTTACTCTTTCGCCATACCTGTCGAACACCCTGACGGTTGATTCAACAAAAGGAATTAATTTATTTTCGGGTAAAAACTCATA